>NZ_JAFCTW010000013.1:117390-125335 GCF_049896225.1 Caulobacter sp. DWR3-1-2
TGGGGGGGGTTCTCCCGGGGGGGTTTTTGTGCCGACGCTGCCAAAAAAACACCCCCCCCCCGGGGGGGGGGGGGCCCGGGCCCCCGCCCCGCCCCCCACTCCGATCTAAAGCCCCAACACCAGCTTGGTGATGATGTTCTTCTGGATCTCGCTGGAGCCCGCATAGATCGTGGTCTTGCGGTAGCTGAAATAGGACGGCGCGATCGGGGCCGCGTAATCCGGTCCGGCCCGGCCCTCGTTGGTCGGGGCCCAGGTGTCGCGCACGAACGGCGCTGCATAGGTTCCGACCGCCTCCAGGGCCAATTCTGTGATCGCCTGCTGGGTCTCTGATCCCGCCAGCTTCAGCATCGACGAGGCCGGCCCCACCGCCTTGCCCGCAGAACGGCCGGAGAAGATTCGCAGCTCGGTGGCGTTCAGCGACTCCACCGCGATCTCCAGCTCGGCGATCTTCAAGCGGAAGTCCGGGTCCTCGATCAGCGCCCCGCCGTCGTCGGCGCGCTCCAGGGCGGCGATCTTCTTCACCTTGCGCAACATGTGCATCAGGCCAGGCGCATAGGCGTTGCCGCGCTCAAACTCGAGCAGATATTTGGCGTAGGTCCAGCCCTTGTTCTCCTCGCCGATCCGGTTGCCCACGGGCACGCGAACATTGTCGAAGAACACCTGGTTGATCTCCTGCTCGCCCTCGGCCGGACCGTCCAGGGTGGGCAGGGCCTTCACCTGGATGCCGGGCAGGGTCATCGGCAGCAGCAGGAAGCTGATCCCCTCCTGCGGCTTGCCCTGCGTCGAGGTGCGCACCAGGCAGAACATCCAGTCGGCCCACTGAGCTTGGGTGGTCCAGATTTTTGAGCCGTTCAGGACATAGTCGTCGCCATCCCGGACGGCGCTCATCTTCAGCGAGGCGAGGTCCGACCCCGCGCCCGGCTCCGAATAGCCCTGGCACCACCAGATGTCGGACGACAGGATCGGCGGCAGGTGCTGGGCCTTCTGTTCTGGCGTGCCGAACGCCATGATCACCGGCGCGCACATCTTCAGCCCCATGGGCGAGGGGTTTGGTGTGCCAGCCAGCGACATCTCCATGTTGAAGATGTAGCGCTGCGAGGGCGTGAAGCCCGTCCCGCCCAGCTCAACCGGCCAATCCGGCGCGGCCCAGCCGCGCTCGAACAGCTTCTTCTGCCATTTCACCTGGCCGGCCTTGTCGAGATAGCCGTTCTTCGACTGGGCCATCTTGTGGCGCAGGCCGTCATCGAAAGCCTTGGCGATCCAGTCGCGGACGTCATTCTGGAAGGTCAGATCCTCGGCGGAGAAGGCGAGATCCACGGCCGCTACTCCACCGCATCCAGATATTCTATCTCGGGACGACCGGCCATGAACGGTCCCATCGCCGCGCCGGCGGCCTTGAAATAGTCGCTGCCGCCGTGGGCCTTTAGCGCGTCTTCCGAGGCATAGAGTTCCAGCACTTTGTAGACTGCAGGCTCCGTCCGGCTCTTGACGAGCTGGTAGGCCAGGCAACCGGGCTCGTTGGCCTTCACCTTGTTTTGGAGGTCGAGAAAGACTTTTTCGAAATCGGCGGCCTTGTCCGGCTGCACTTTGAGAATTGCTATGACGCCTATCATGTTCGTCTCCGAGGCCTTGGCGGCTAAACGCTTGTTTGAAGCCAGTGTCGGGCAGAGTGGCGTAGAGGGCAAGGGGGCACGCGCTTGACAACCATGGCGAGCGCCGCGCCACATGCGGCGTCCAGGGGATCGCATGGAGCCGACGCGTCGAGACCACCTCCGCGCCGCCTTGGCGCTCGCCGCTTCGCGGTTGCTCGCCCAACTAACGCGGCTGACGTGCTGGCGGCTTTGGTCGGAGCTTGGTCAGGCACGGTGCTGGGACCGTCCGGCCTGGTCCACATCAACCTCGGCGATCTGCTGACCTATCTGAAGGCCCATCGCGACCGCCCGACCGGCTTCCTGACCGAGGCGTCGTGGCGAACGCTGCAGACCCCTCCGTTCGGCGGCTATTCGGCGTTAGGCTGGGGCGTCGACACCGCCTGTAGCCTGGGTCATGTCGGTTCGAACGGTCTGTGGTGGACCCAGGCCTTCATAGACAGGCCGGCGGGAATGGCGTTCGCGGGCGTTCAGAACGCGGTGACGCCCGAGGCGGAGTCAGTCGTGCGGCAGCCGCAGGGCGCGGCGAAGCTCAGTCGAAATCCGGGGTAGCGGGAGAAAACTTACCGCCGCTCGTTCCAACCGTAGGCCACCCACGAATGGCCGCCCATGTGTCGGGCCTCGATCAGGCCAGGATCGCCGGCGGGCGCGGGCGCGGCGGTGGGACGACCGCGAAGGGCGAAGGCGGCCAAGCCCAGCAAGGCGGTGGCCATGAAGCCAATGACCACCAAGGTGGCGGCGAACACAACGGCGATGACGGCGGCGACGGCGACGGCGACCGAGGTCGCCACGGCTCCGGCGATGGTGGCCAGGCTGCGCCAGGCGATACCGTTGGCCTTGGATGTCTCCATCGTCTTCCTCGCCAGGCGTTGCCCCGCCCTCTTGCTAAGGTGGGGCGCCAGTACTGAACGTCAACTGAACACCCAGTCGATCGTTGCGTAAAATGAATTCGACGCTAGCCCGCCGCGAAACCCGCCAATTCGCGGCGTTCGCGCATCACCGTGCTGAAGGCGGCGTTGATCGCGGCCGACTTGGCCTCGGCCACTTCGATGAACTCCAGAGGCAGACCTCGGGCTCTCGCCCGGTCCGGGTGGACCTCCGACATCGCCGTGCGCCAGGCCGAGTGCACCACCGCGTCCTCGGCGTCGGCCGGCACGTCGAGGATGCGGTAAGGATCGTCAGGCTCGGCGCCGACGTGGGTGGCGGTCAGGCGGCGGAAGGCGAGCGGCGACATGCCAAACAGATCCGACACCCGCTCCAGATAGGCCAGCTCCTCGGGGGTCACCGCGCCGTCGGCCTTGGCGATGTGGAACAGGCCGTCCAGCACGTCCTCCAGCAGCTGCGGGCAGGTGCGATAGCGCTTGGCCAGGCGCTTGGCATAGCTCTCGAAGCCGTGCGTCGTCTGCCGCGCCAGGTCATACAGGCGGTGGATGTTGTTCTCGGACGCGGGGTCGGGGTGGAACACCTCGGCGAAGGCGGCGAACTCGTCGGTGTCGGCCGAGCCGTCGGCCTTGGCCAGCTTCGCGCCCAGGGCCGTCACGGCCGTCGAGAAGGCCGGATCCTGCCCCGGCAGGCCAGGCGGACATTCCTGGCATTCCGCCATGTCCAACCGCCGCGCGGCGAGGCTTGCAATGTTACGCCAGAAGGTCATGGCAGCGACGTGAGTCCAGAAGCGTGGCGGAGTAGTGGCAGTTGTATATACGCAAGACCGTCCCCCACGGATCACGCCTCCCACGCTTTCTAGCACAAAAAAGCCGTGGCCCCACCCGGCCATGCTGCATCGCACATTGAAAATTGGTAACAGTCTGTCCGACGCTCGCCGGAAATATTCGCGGGCCGGGGGAGCGTTTTGGCCGTCCACGTCGTTATGGTCACGCTTGAGCGTGGGCGGGTTGAAACGCCCCCGGCGCCATGCTCCGGTCCCATTGCGGCCGGAAAGGCTCTAACTCAACGCGCCCGACTTTGTAGATCGACGCCCTATCAAGAGGACTTCCGCCCGCATGGCGACCGCTTTCCTTCTCGCCCTGGCCCTGCTGGCCCAGGACGCTCCCGTGTCCACCGCGCCGGTCGCCTCCGCTCCCCCGGTCCGCACGACCGCCGCGCCCACGCCGCCGACCGACGACTATGGCTATGTCGGTTGGTGCTACGGCGCGCTGGGCGGCTATGTCGAGCTGTACGACAAGGTCCTGCCGGAAGTGACTCGCATCGAGAAGGCCTTCCCCGGCCCCGACGGATTTTCCGCTGCAATGAAGGAATATCCGGCCCTGCGCACTCAGGCCCAGAGCGACCTGAAGATCTATCGGTCGGCGATTGTGGCGGCCGAGAAGGCCAGCCCCCGTCCGATCTCCGAATATGGCGCGGCGGCGATCAAGAAGGGCCGTTCGGTCTGGGGCGGCTCCGAGCAGGTCGACAAGGCCCGCCTGGCTCAGGTGTGGATGAGTTGGTCGCCCCCAGGCGACTGCGAATCCCGCGCCAAGACCCTGGAGACCAAGTCCAACCTGTTCGGCCAAGCCCTGAACTACAACGTCAAGAAGGACGAGGCTCCGGTTCTCGCGCCGACCGAATCCGCACCCGTCCCGGCTGCGACGGAGCCCTTGCCTCAGGAGGCTCCAGCGGCTGAAACCCCGGTCGCCGACACGCCGAAGCCGGCTCCGATCGCCAAGCCTGTCGCGGCGAAGGCCAAGCCGGTTTCCGCCAAGGTCACGCCTGCGAAGACGGCGGCGAAACCTGGGGCGAAGACGGCGGCGAAGCCTGGCGCCAAGCCGCCCGCACTGCCGCTGGCCGAAAAGGGAGAGATCATCATCGACCCCAACAATCCCCAGCCCTGCGCCGGCAGCCTCGCGCCCGGCAAGCGCGGCGGCAAGAACGTACTGGTCTGCAAGCCGGACTAAGGGCGGCGTTTAGACCCTCTCCCGATGAGAGGGTTATTTTACCGGCAGCGCCCCGCTCTCCGCCAGCGCCTTGAACCACGCATAGGACGCCTTGGGCGTTCGCACGCCCGTGGTTCGGTCCATCGCCACCAAGCCGAACTTGGACGTGAAGCCCAGGTCCCATTCCCAGTTGTCGATCAGAGTCCAGGTAAAATAGCCGCCGATCCGGGAGCCTGCCTCCATCGCCCCCTTCACCGCCTCGAGGTGGCGGCGCAGATACTGGCTGCGGAAGCCGTCGTCGAGCACCGCTGGACCCGGGCCGAAGGCGTCCGAGCAGCCGTTCTCGGTGATCATCACCGCCGGGTTGCCGTAGTCGTGGCGTAGCATGTCCAGCACCTGGGCCAGGCCCGAGGGGTCGATCTGGCGGCCAAAGGCGTCGAGCTCGGCCCCGGGCGGCGGGGCGGCGGGCGCGATGTGGCTGGGCGAGCCCAGGTCGATCCTCACATAGGCCGGCGAGTAGTAGTTCACCCCCAGGAAGTCTATCGGCTGGCGGATCTTGGCAAGGTCGCCGTCCTGCACATGCCCCTTCAGGAAATCATCCATCAAAGCCGGATAGACGCCCTTCAGCAGGGGGTCCAGCCACGCCCGGTTCCACAGCGCGTCCAGGCCGCCGGACGCCGGGCGGTTCCAGAAGGCCAGCGCTCCGCCGGCCGGGCGACACGGCTGCAGGGCAAGGGTCGTGCCGATCTTCAGATCGTCGTGCCCCGCGCGCAGGGCCTGGATCGCCAGGCCCTGCGCGAGGTTCATATGGTGGGTGGTTGGTCCCAGCAGGGCGATGTCCTTCAGGCCCGGCGCGTGCTCGCCCAGCACATGGCCGAAGACGGTGTGCACCGCCGGCTCGTTGAGGGTGATTATGTGCTTGAGCCGGTCGCCCATCCGCTGGCCGACGGCGACGGCGTAGTCGGCGAAGCTCTGGGCGGTGTCGCGCGCGCTCCAACCGCCCTTGTCCTGCAGGGCCTGGGGCAGGTCCCAGTGGAACAGGGTGGCGTAGGGCGTGACGCCCTTGGCCAGGCAGGCGTCGACCAGGCGCTCGTAATGGTCCAAGCCCGCGGCGTTGACCGTGCCTGACCCGGTGGGCAGCACCCGCGACCACGACATCGAAAAGCGGAAGGCCTTCAGCCCCGCCCCGGCGATCAGCTCGATATCCTCGGCGTAGCGACGGTAGCTGTCTGTGGCCAGATCGGCGGTTGAGCCGTCCTTGATCCGGCCCGGCTGCTTCTCGAAGGTATCCCAGATGCTGGGGCCGCGCCCGTCGGCGGTGGGCGAGCCCTCGGTCTGAAAGGCCGCCGTGGCCACGCCCCAGACGAAGTCGTCGGGGAATTGTCGAGACTTGATCGCGACCTCGGTCTTGCCGGCGCGGTCGCAGCCGCTGAGGCCAAGCCCGGCCGCACCACCGACCGCCAGGACGCCCAAGGCTCTGCGGTTGACACCCTTGTCCACGTCCACCCCCTGCTCCGTTGAAGATCGCGCGTCTTCGTTGCGGCGAAGATGATCGCAAAGCGCTGCCTCAAGCCGCAGGACTTGTCGGGCGGCGACGTCACCCTGATGGTCGAGGTCAGCGACGAAAGCCTGTCACGCGACCTGGGCTTGAAGACCGCGATCTATGCCGACCACGGCCTCCGCGCCTACTGGGTGGTCGATGTCGCGGCCCGGCGCGTGATCGTCCATCGCGACCCGACGGACGAGCGTTATCGCTCGGTCAAGGCGTTCGGAGCCGACGCCGAGGTGGCCGCACTGTTGGCGCCGGAGTTGGCGATGCGGCTGGCGGAGTTGCTCGGCGACGCCTGACAAGTCGGCCGGAACGACCCTCGCGGCGATTGGAGTGACGCCATGAATGTCATGAAGCACAACGGCTACACGGCTCGGGCCGAATTCGACGACGAGGATGAGATCTTCATCGGCCGCCTCGCCGGGGTCAACGACATCGTCGGCTTCCACGCCGACAGCGTCAGCGACCTGAAGGCCGCCTTCCACGAGGCCATCGCCGACTACATCGCCACCTGCGCCAAGGCCGGAAAGAAGCCGGAAAAGCCCTATTCCGGCCAGATCATGGTCCGTGTCGATCCGGTCGTTCACGCCCGCGCCGCCCTGGCGGCGGAACTGGCAGGCAAGAGCTTGGTGGGCTGGACAGAGGAGAAGTTGCGAGACGCGGCGACGCGGGAGATCGAGGCCGCTTAAAGGGGGGTCGCTATGCTCGATGCCGCCGCGCCTAGGCTTCCACTCGAAGATCTATGGCGCCGAGAAAATAGAGTGTGTGTCTCCATTTCTCCTTGTTCCAGACGGCCGACGCCGCTCCCCCACGCGCACCATTCTTGCCGGTGGCGCCGAAATCGACCCGCACGTCCCATCCCTTGGTGGCGTAGTCCGTGAACTGTGTCACCGAGTCGATCGGGCTCGCGGTGTCCGAGTGCCAGTAGAGAGCCTCAAGGCCTTCCACGAAGGCCGACACGCTGGTGGTCGTGGTGCCCGGTCCCAGGACGATGCGCGGCAGAGTAATTCCGACGTTCGCCGCCGATCCGCTGACGAGCGTGATCAAGGTGTCTCCGCCCGGCAATGACTGGGCGACGAATTCAGGACGAACAGCCTTCGTGGGGTTTGGCATTTCAATCCTCAGATCGGCATAGGTTTTCGGACGGGATGTATACTTGCCCTTTACTCAGGGTGCAGTATTTTAAGGATAGGGCGTCGTCTTGGCGGCAGCCAAGAAGTCCGTATTTGTAGCAAACGGCCAAGACGTATTGGGCTTCGGGGAGACCTTTGCTGCAACCAAGGAACTCCCGGATTTTCTTTTCGCTCGCCAGGATGCCGGCGCATGGCGACGGTTGTGCGGCGCGTTCATAGAACGGGAGTGATCGCGCCAGCGCGGCCTCGTCCTGCTGGCTGTTTATGGTCTGCGCGTTGAGCGAACCTCGGAGCTGCCCGGCGATGATGAAGTTCGCGATCAAGTCGCCGCGCTGGGCCCATGTGCGCAGTTGGGCGGCGGAATAGGCGCTGGCGGTCCTCGTGGGAACGACGCGACGCTGCCTTTCTTGCATGTTGTAGAGGTAGCCTTCCACCGTCTCGAACTGAAGCTGGTTGTGAGGGCGTTCGTTACGCCAGAAGTAGAGACTGGGAGGCTCCTGCTTGGTCCGCGACGTCTTGGGAGGCGCACTCCAGGCGAAGCCAAACGACATCGATGCGACCAAGCAGGCCGCTGCCAGGGAGGCCCCCGCACGGGTCGGGGGGTAAGGCCGTCGATATCCGTTCCTCACCGCTCTCTCCCCGCCTCTGACACCGTCTTCGCCACCGGCGACCACACAAAATCAATCACCCGCCGTTTCCCCGTCACGATCTCGACCGAAGCGCTCATGCCAGCCGACAGCAAAG
>NZ_JAFCTW010000014.1:0-123470 GCF_049896225.1 Caulobacter sp. DWR3-1-2
ACTCGCCCTGGCAGAAGGGCGGCGTCGAGAACGCCATCGGCCGTCTGCGCCGCTTCCTCCCGCGCAAGACCAACCTCGACACCCTCGACCTGGACGACATCCTGTGGCTCAACAGGCTCAACAACCACACGCCTCGAAAGTGCCTGGGCTTCCAGACACCCGCCGAGGTCTACGCCCTGTTGCACTTCAAGTGTGAATCCACATCCCGGCCTTCGCCGGGATGAGCGGATGATGAGTGAGCCCACCTATTCCCCCGCCCCCAATTGTCGTAAAAGACCTTGATGAACACGTTCGATCCCAATCTCGGCAAATCCGGCGGCCCGGCCACGCTGCACTACGGCGACGGCGAGTTCGCCGTCATGAGCCCCGGCCACTACGTGCTGTGCGCCGTTACCGGCGCGAAGGTGGCGCTGGAAAACCTGCGTTACTGGAGCCCCGAGTTGCAGGAAGCCTATGCCGGCCCGACCGAAGCCCTGAAGCGCTGGCAGGAGAGCCGAGGCTGAACCGGCGACGCTCGCTTCTTGGCCTGACCACCGGCCTGGCCGGGGCGCTTCTTCAGGGGTCCATCGCCCGCGCCGCGGCGCCGGGCCTGACGCTGTCGGGAAAGTTCGTGCAGGGCGGCTTCGTGGTGGGTCGCACCGCACCGCGCGCCCAGGTGCTGCTCAACGGCGAGCCCGCCACCCAAGCTTCGGCGGCCGGCTGGTTCGTGATCGGCTTCGACCGCGACGCGCCGCCGCCGGCCCTGATCACCGTCGAGACCGCCGACGGCGCCGCCAGCCACCAGACGACCATCGCCCCGGGCGACTTCGACATCCAGCGCATCGACGGCCTGGCCGGCGACCAGGTCTCGCCCAGCGACCCTGCGTTGCTGACCCGCATCGCCGCCGAGAACGCTCGCAAGGGCGCCGGCTTCGCCAGCAGGATCGACGGCGACTTCTTCCGCACCGGCTTCATCATGCCGCTCCAGGCCATCCGGCGCTCGGCGCGGTTCGGCGGGCAGAGGATTCTGAACGGCGAGGCCAAGCGCCCGCATTACGGCGTCGACTTTGCGGCCCCGGTCGGCGCGCCCGTGGTGGCCCCCGCCGCCGGCGTGGTCAGCTTCGCCGAGACCGGCCTACACTATGAGGGCGGGCTGATCCTGATCGACCACGGCCAGGGCCTGATCACCGCCTATCTCCACCTGTCGCGCGTTGACGTGACTGCTGGCCAGACGCTCGCCCAAGGGCAACTCATCGGCGCCGTGGGCAAAGAAGGCCGCGCCACCGGTCCGCACCTTTGCTGGCGGATGCGTTGGCATGGTCAGAACCTGGATCCGTCGCTGATGATCGGCCCCGCTCCGCCTCGCGTGTGAAGCGACTTTTGTTGCACGCCTGATATGTCGAGGATCGACATATCGTCAACCTTGACGTATCCCACCCCTCTCGTTGACGCCTTGGAGGTCAGCCTGGATGTCTGCGGCGCTAGAGCAGCTGCGTTTCCTGCTGGTGGACGATAACCATCATATGCGAGCGATCGTTTCGACGATCCTCAAGGGCGTGGGTGTTCGACACGTGTACGAGGCGATGGATGGGGCCGAGGCCCTGCAGGTGGTCCGCGATCGAGAGGTCGACATCGCCATCGTCGATTTCAAGATGACGCCGCTGGACGGGGTGCAGTTTACCCAGCTTGTCCGTCAATCGCCCGACAGCGCCGACCCCTTCCTGCCGATCATCATGCTGACCGGTTTCGCCGAGCGGCACCGGGTGTTCGAGGCCCGCGACGCTGGAGTCACCGAGATCGTCGTCAAGCCGGTCACGGCCCGCTCGCTGCTGGACCGCATCAATACCGTGATCTTTAAGCCTCGGCCGTTCATCCGCACCGAGGACTATTTCGGCCCCTGCCGGCGGCGGCGTGACGATCCCGGCTACAAGGGACCGAAGCGGCGTGGCGCCGAGCGGGTGCTGGAGCTCTAGGGTCTAGTCGCCCCGAGCGGCCATCGCCGCATAGACCTCGTTGGGCCAGCGCCGATGGACCCAGAACCACTCGTGCGGCCGCTCGCGGATGCGCTCTTCCATGAAGGCGTTGACCAGCTTCACGCCGGCCTCGATGTCGGCGGTGCGATCGCCGGTATGGGGCAGGACGATCGGGTCATGGACCACGGCGCGGAATCGGGCGCCCTTGACCCGCTGCACCGACATCGGCTGCAGCACTGTGCCGAAGCGGATAGCGAGGCGCGAGGGTCCCGGCGCGGTGCGCGCCGGGTGACCGAAGAACGGGCTGTCGACGCCATTGTTGAACTTCTGATCGTTCATCAGGGCCACCGACTTGCCCCGCTTCATCCCCTCCAACAGCTCCCGAGCCCCGTCTCCCCCCTTGGGCGCAAAGAGCCGTACGCCGTAACGGAAGCGGCTGGCCTTGATGCGCTCGTCCACATAGGGATTGTTGGCGGCGCGATAGGTCATCTCGCAGATGACGCCGGAATCAACGATCGCCGCGGGCATCACTTCCCAGTTGGACAGATGGCCAGAAACGAAGACCACCGGGGTCTTTTCGGTGGCGATCTGAAAGAGACGTTCCTGATTGACCACTTCGACCCGCCCGGTCGAGGGCAGTATTTTGTCCATCAGCGGAAACTCGGCGAAGGTTCGGCCCAAGCCATCCCATTGAGCGCGCAGCATGGCCGCATGCCAGGCCGGGTCCTTGTCCGGGAAGGCCAGCTTCAGGTTGCGGACAGCCACCTTGTGGGCGCCGCTTAGCGGCCCGGCCGTGCGGCCCAGCCAACCGCCAAAGGCCGAGGCCGCATCGACGCCCAGCAGGCGCACCAGCCCGATGAAGAGGTCGAAACCGAGCGCTTCCGCGCGCCATAGGATGTCCTGGGCCCAAGGCCGACGCTTAACCGACATGAACTCTTAGTAGCCTGCTTTTTTGACAAGTGGGACTCGGCGTAGCGGCCACCCGGGGGCGCCATTCGCCCGGCACGCGACTTGCGGATGTCAACCCAGGCCGTGCCGTTTCGGGACGCTAGCGCAATCGGGGGCGTGAACTCCAATGGGTAACGATATCGACGTCTATCTGGGCAAGCGACTGCGCCGTCGGCGCCGTTTGCTGGGCCTGACGCAACAACAGCTGGCTGGCGCCGTCGGGGTGCGATTCCAGCAGATCCAGAAATACGAGTGCGGTGCCAACCGCATCTCGGCGGCGCGCCTCTGGCAGCTGTCCGAAGCGCTCGAAGTGCCCGTCGGCTATTTCTATGACGGGCTGTCAGATCAGGCTCGCCAGGAAACCGCCGCCGAGGCCGAGGGCGGCGAGATGTTCGCCCGCAAGGAGACGCTGGACCTGGTCCGCGCCTATTACCTGCTGGGCGAGCGTCCGCGACGTCGCCTGCTGGACCTGGCCAAGTCGCTGAATGGTGGCGAGGTCGCCGAGGCCTAGAGCATTTCCCGACCTGACTGCGTCAGGCTGTGAGCTCTAACCTTTTGTTTTGAAGCATTTTTCTTCACGCGAACCGGAACCACTTCGCTCGAAAAATGCTCTAGCCGCGCTAATGGTGGCGTCGAGTCGAAGGGCGGGGTAATTCTCCGCCCATGACGCTCTCCGCCGACCGCCTCGCCCAGTTCGACGCCTTTGTCATCGACCTCAACCGCGCCTCTGCGGCGGCGATCCTGCCGCTGTTCCGGGCGGACCACGGGCTGGAGGACAAGGGCGCGGGCAAGAACCTGCCGCGCGACAGCCACGCCGCCTTCGACCCGGTCACGGAAGCTGATCGCGGCGCCGAGGCGGCGATTCGCGGGCTGATCGCCGAACGCTATCCAGACCACGGCGTGATCGGCGAGGAATATGGCGAGGATCGCCCGGACGCCGAGTTCGTCTGGGTGCTCGATCCCATCGACGGCACCCGCGCCTTTATCTCTGGCCTGCCGCTGTGGACCACCCTGATCGGCCTGCGCCATCAGGGCCGCCCGGTGCTGGGATCGATCGGCCAGCCCTATGTCGGCGAGCTATTCATCGGAAGCGCCGCCGGCTCGCGCCTGATGTCGCGCGGCGAGAGCCGGCCGATCCAGGTGCGGGAGTGCGCCAGGCTGACCGACGCTGTCATCGCCACCACCGATCCCGACGCCTGTTTCGACGGGGCCGAGCGCGGCGCCTGGCTGCAGGTGCGCGCCACCGCCAAACTGGCCCGTCTGGGCTGCGACGCCTACGCCTACGCCATGGTCGCCATGGGCAAGATGGACATGGTGATCGAGGCCGGCCTGCAGTCCTGGGACATCGAGGCGGCGATCCCGGTGATCGCAGGCGCTGGTGGCGTCGTCACCGACTGGCGCGGCAAGCCGATCGGGCAGAACGGCGGTCAGATGGTGATCGCGGGTGATCGGCGGTGCCTGGATGAGGCGCTGGTGGCGCTCGGGCGGTCGGCGAAGTAGGCCAATTTCTGCGGGTTTAGAGGATCTCGTCCGTCGTCTCGTCGAACGCCGCCCAGAACAGCGCCCGGCGCTTGTCGGTCTCGATCAGGATCTCGTGGAAGGCGTCTTCGATCTCGATATAGCGACCGTTGGGGATACGAGCGGCGATGGCTTTCTCGTCCGCCACAAGCACGCGGCTGTCCTGCCCCGCCCCGACGATCGTGACCGGGATAGTGATGGCCTCGACACCCTTGCTCCGCCTCAACCAGGCGCAAGCGGCGAAGGCGAAGTCGCTCCAGCCCCAGGTGATGCCGCCTAGCGCCAGGTCGCGGTTGGCGTGGACCTGGGCCTGGAAGCGGACGTAGCGGGCCGGATCGTGGGTCAGGGCGTCGTTGGCGAAGGTGTGGGCGAACGGGTCGCCCTTGTCGCCCAGCACATAGTCGCCCGCCAGGCCGGAGCGAGCCATGGTCCAGGCCAAGGCGCGGGCGGCGCGGGCCGGCTTGCCGCCGGTGTTCAGCCCCAGCATGGGCGCCGACAGCACTGCGGCGGAAAACCGCGTCTCGCCTTGGGCCAGCATCAGCACCGTCAGGCAACCGCCCATCGAATGGCCCAAGGCGATCCACGGCTTGGGAAGGCGCGCCTCGAAGGCGGCCAGCAGGGCCTGGTAGTCCGAGATGAAATCCTTGAAACCGGCCGCATGACCCTTCAGCCGATCGGGCAGCGCGCGGTGTGACAGCCCCTGCCCGCGCCAATCATGAACCAGCACCACGAAACCCCGGTCCAGCAGATCCTGGACGACCTCGAAATACTTCTCGATCGGTTCGCTGCGGCCAGGGCTTACGACCACCGAACCCCTCGGCGGACCTTCAGGCGAAAAGAAAGCGGCGCGGAGGGTCGCCCCATCCGCGCCGCTGAACCATTCGGCATTTCCGTGATCGGGGACGGGCGCCTCGGGAATCGAGACCAGAGGCGCCGCCCCGTCCATGGATCAGCGCATCTTCGCGAAGAGGGCCGCCATCTTCGACTGCAGGGCCATGGCCGTGCCCATATCGGACAGCTTCAGCTTGCCGGTCATCACCGCCATGGTCGGGTCGAGCGTGCCGGCGCCGATGGCCAGCAGGTCGTCCAGCGACAGGGTCATGGTCAGGTCGGCCGGCTTGTCTTCATTGGTGACCGAGCCGCCGTCGATATGGATGACGCCGGTATCCTTCAGGTCAAACTTCAAGCTCTTGCCCAGGCCGCTGTCGTCGCCAACAGCGCCTTTGATACGATCGGTAATTTCCTGCAACGTGGCCATGAGCGCGTCTCCCTCTTTGTGGCGCGTGAATTCTGCGGCGGCAGACTGGCCGCTGGATCGCGGCGAGTAAACACTGTTCAGACTCGGCCGCCGCTTATTTCTTCTTGTCGTAATAGTCGATGACAGCCGGCGTTCTTCCGAGTCGCACCCGGGTCGCGCCCTTGAACGCGTTGGGCTCGAAAATCACCGCACCCGCCGAAGCTGGCAAGGGCTTGGTGCTTCCGTCGGGGAACACGGCCGTCCCCGACTCGGCTTTCAGGAAGGTCAGTCCCTCCATCTGCGGCGCCATCATCGCCATCGCTCCGGCGGCCTTGCGAATGGCGGTGTTGGACTCCGCGACGGTGGCGATGAGTTCGCGTGCATCATAGTCGGTCGCTGGCTTCAGCACGGGATCTAGCTGCATGGCGACGCCGAACTTGTCACCGGCCGGGACGTCGAACGCGATCTGGGCCTTGGCCTGAAGTTGGGCCAAGGTCGGCGTGCGCTCGAACCGTCCCTCGCCGTCCATTGGCAGAGGCGTGCGCGCGCCGCTCGCCTCGACGAGAACAGCCTTGATCCCGGGGGCCGGCCTCCCATCGCGACGCAGGGCGTAGCTGACCTTCAGTCTCGCGCGCTCAGCGGCGGGGACCTTGAGGAAAGCCTCCAGGAACGAGAAAACCTTGGTGGCGGGAACCAGCTTCCCTGTCTCGGCCCGGGCGATGGACAACGTCGCGGTGGAGACCAAAATCAGGCCGATCAGGCTTGTGGCGGCGGCGCGGCGGGTCGAGATCATGGTTGCTCCGGTCTGATGAACTTCAGAGTCATGCGGTCGCTCTCACCGATCGCGTCGTACTTGGCGTGGTCAAAGCCGGGCTCGGCGGGCTCGCCGCGCGGGGCCGACAACCGGGTCGGCGGCAGGGTCCAGACACCGAACGGATGGTCCTTGGTGTCCTTGGGATTGGCATTGATCTCGCTCTGATCGGCCAGGACGAAGCCGGCCTCCTTGGCCATCTCGACCACGTAGGCCTGTTGCACATAGCCGTCGGCGGCCAGCACGTCCTGCACGCGACCCGGCTCGCCGCGATGTTCCTCGATCCCCAGCACGCCGCCGGGCTTGAGGGCGGTGAAAGCGTCGCGGAAGGCCTTCTCGGTCAGGCTAGCGGCCATCCAGTTGTGCAGGTTGCGCAGGAACAGGATCAGATCCGCCGAACCGGCCGGGGCGACCGGACCGCTGGTCGGCCCAAAGGCGGTGATCACGACGTCGCCATAGACCTTGGGCTTGTCGGTCAGTTTGCGGCGATAGGCCTCGACGATCGCCTTGGCGGTTGGATCATCGGGTAGGTCGGTCTGCAGCGCGGCCGCATAGAGCTTGCCGCTCGTCGCGGCCAGGTAGGGCGCCAGGATATCGGTGTACCAGCCCGCGCCAGGCCAGAACTCGACCACGGTCTGCCCAGGCTTCAGGCCCCAGAACTCCAGGGTCTGGACGGGATGACGCCAGACATCGCGCGCCCTGTCGGCAGCCGAACGCCAATCGCCTTGGGCGGCGTCGCGCAGGCTCATCGGCGCGGCCTTGGCCGGCGGCTTGGCGTCCTCGGCGGCGCTAGGTTTGCGGCCGCAGCCGACCAGGCCCAGCGCGGCCGTTCCCGTGAGCAACGCCCGTCGTGACCAGAGACCACTCGAGTCCATGTTTCCCCCCAAAACCTTCAACGCCTCCGATCTTGCACCCGACCTTGGCGAAACGGCGGCCTGAAGAGGCCGCGAACGACCTTCGTCAGCCAGGTTTGCGGAAGCGTAGGGTCATGCGGTCGCTTTCACCGATGGCGTCGTACTTGGCGTGGTCGAAGGCCGGGTCCGCAGGCTGACCGCCAGGCGCGCTCTGGCGGGCGGGCGGCAGGGTCCAGACGCCGAACGGATGGTCCTTGGTGTCCTTGGGGTTAGCGTTGATCTCGGATTTGGCGTCGAACTTGAACCCGGCCTTTTCCGCCAAGGCCACCACGGTGGCGGTGGCCAGATACCCATCCGCTCCCTTATCGGTCTCGGATTTCGGATCGGCTCGGTGATCCTCGACCGCCAGGATCCCGCCAGGCTTGAGCACCGCGAAGAAGTCGGCGAAGATCTTGTCGGCCACGCCAGGCTGGACGGTCCAGTTGTGGACATTGCGAGCGGTCAGGACCAGATCGGCCGAACCCGGCACGCCCAGCGGCCCGGCCGTGGGGCCGAAATTGGCGAACCGGACCCTGCCATACTTGTCCGGATCAATGAACCGCATCTCGAAGTTCGCGCGGCCTTTGCGCGCGCCGTCGGAGATCTTGGGATTGGACAGGTCGGCCACGCCAGCGATGTAGGTTCCGCCCGTGGTCTTGGCGTAGGGGGCCAGGATTTCGGTCCAATAGCCGCCACCGGGCGACACCTCGATCACGGTCTGATGGGGGTTCAGCCCCCAGAACACCAGGCTTTCATAAGGGTGGCGCGCGCCGTCGCGGGCGACGCTGGCGGCCGTGCGGCTGGGCGAAGCGATGGCGGCCTTCAGGGCGGGATCATCGACAGGGGCGGCGTGGGCCAGGACCGGCGCGGCGCAAAGGGCGACCGCGGCGGCCAGCAGGAGACGGCGGTGTAGGGGCATCGTCGGGCTCTCCGGTTAGGGGCGCGCCGACCTTAACCGTCACCGAACGGCGAGCAAGCGATTCACCCTCAAGGCCCTCATTCAACCCCTTGAAGTGGAAATTCGCCTCACCACCTTGGTCTCGAAGGCGCTGGATCCCCGGGCCTTCCGGACCGTCGGCGATGCCTATCCAGGGTCACCAAAGGTCAGAACTGACTGAACAACATTGCTTTGAAAGAAGGATGTCACCATGCGTACCGTTGACCTTTCACCCTTGTACCGCTCCCTCGTCGGCTTCGACCGCCTGGCCGCCCAGTTGGACGCCGCCGCCTCGAACGAGGCCACCTCGGGCTATCCCCCCTACAACATCGAGCGCACTGACGAGAACGCGTATCGCATCGAGATCGCCGTGGCCGGCTTCAAGTCGGAAGAACTCGGCATCGAGGTGAAGGAAAATCTTCTGACCGTCACGGGCCGAAAGGCCGCCAATGACGAGGCCAAGCACTACCTTCATCGCGGTCTAGCCGCGCGCAACTTCGAGCGGCAATTCCAGTTGGCCGATTATGTGATCGTCACCGAAGCCGCGTTGTCGGATGGACTGCTGTCGATCTCGTTGAAGCGCGAACTGCCCGAGGCTCTCAAGCCGCGCACCATCGAGATCAAGTCGGCCTCGCCGTTGATCGAGGGCGACAAGATCGAAAGCGAGAAGGCAGCCTAACTCCACCTTCACGCGTTACCTGATTTCCCCTCTATGACTGTCAGGGCGGCGCTGCGAAGCGCCGCCCTTTTTCTGGGATCAGTTGAAGCGCATTTACGGGCGCCACGTACTCGCTCGCGCTGGTCTGATGCAGCCTCAGGCTGGTGCGAAGTCCAGGCCTTGGGCTTGGTCGAGGTCGCAGTCGCGGAAACTGGTCTTGGTCAGGCGCGCGCCGGTAAAATCCGCGCCGCACAGATCGGCGTCGTCAAGGATCGCCTCGCTCAGATCAGCCGACTGGAACAGGGCGTAGCGCAAGCGCGCGGCGGTGAGCTTGGCCTGGGTCTTGCGCTCGGGTCCCAAGGGCAGAGGTGACAGGCAGGCCTGCCTCAGATCGGCCTTGGTCAGGTTGGCGCCCGACAGCTTCGCGCCGCGCAGGTCGGCCCCGCGGAGGTTGGCGGTGCGCAGGTCGGCGTTCTGCAGATTGGCGCCCTGTAGCTGGGCGCCGGAAAGATCGATGCCGACCATGCAAGCCCCAGCGGCGCTCATCGCCGTCAGGCGCAAGCCCTTGAGCCTGTCGCCCAGCGGACGCAGGTCTTCGCCATCGAGGCGGGCGGGGGCGCCTTCCTTGCCCCCAGTCTTGCACCAGGCCTGGTTGCCCAGGCAGCGCTGATAGATCTCGTCAGCTCGCGACATCGCCCGCTCGGTGGACGCCTCGAGGCAACCCTGCATGGCCGCCCCCGTCGTGCGGGCCAGAGACGTATCCACGCCGGTCATCACCGCGCCGGTGAAGTTGGCGCCCTCGAGGTTTGCACCCTTGACGTCAGCGCCGTCGAGGATGGCCCCGCTGAGATTGGCTTCCTTCAGATTGGCGCCCGACAGCTTGGCGCCGCGCAGCGAACAGTCGCTAAAGTCGGCCTTGAAGGCCGAGACGCCGGAAAATTGCGAACCGTCGAGGGTGGCGCCCGAGAAGTTGACCTCATCGACCTCGCCGTTGCGGGTCTCGTGGCGGGAGCTCTCCAGCCCCTTGCGGGGATGGGGAATGGCCACCTGGCCCTCACGAAAGTCGGCCTGGGTGAGGTCGGCCTGGGACAGGTTGGCGCCGCGCAGGCAGGCCCCGCGCAGGTCGGCGCGGATGAGGATCGCCTGGCGCAGATCGGCCATGCGCAGGTCGGCGCCAAACAGATTGGCGCGCTCGAGCTTGGTGCGCACCATCCGGCAGCCGTCGAGAATGGAAGCCGAGAAATCGGCGTCGGCGAGGTTACGGTAGGAAAGGTCCAGGCCCGACAGGTTCATGAAGCGCAGCGACGCGCGCTTGCCGCCCTGCTTGCCGGTGACGAACTTCTCGTGTGCAGCCACGATCATGTCCAGCTTGGCTTGGCTGATCCGCCGCCTTCCGGCCATGGTCTGCGCCGCCGTCATCAACCTCAACCTCTTGATACAACTTCAAAATATCGCCGATCAACGAGCGAAGGGTTAAGGCCCGCTCCCAATCATCGCTATTTGTCGAAAAACGACACTTGGCGCTATATGACGTCGTCAAGACCCCGTGCGCCCTGGCGAATGGCGCCGGTGACGTTAACGTCCTTGAGTATGGCGTTGGTGAAATTGGCCCGCGAAAGATCGGCCCCGACCAGGCAGGCCTGCCGCAGATCGGCCCGCGCCAGGTCGGCATTGGTCAGCAATGCGCCGGTCAGGTCGCTGGGCAGAAGCCTGTCGCGGCCGATCAGCAACGGCCCAAGCTGGGCGTCACGCAGGTCCGAGCCCGTCAGCTTGGCCCCTTTCAGCCGCGCCCCGCGCAGATCGGCGCGACGAAGGTTGCAAGCTCTCAGGTCGGCGCCCTCCAGTTGCGCGCCCTGCATCTGCACGCTTTCCATGTCCAGGCCGTAGAACACCGCGCCCTTGGCCGACAGGGCCGTCAGGTTGAAACCGCGCACGGATTTCAGGTTGCGCAGGTCGGCCTTGTCGAACACCGACGGCTTGCCCTCGGCCCCACCGGTCTCGCACCAGCGGGCGTGGTCGGCGATCATCTGCTCGTAGGGCATGTCGGCGATGTCGGTGCCCGAGACCTTGTCGGTCAACGCGCCGTCGAGATTCGTATCGTTGATGTTCCATGACATCGTCTTGGCGCCCACCAGAACGGTGTTGCGCAGGTCGGCGCCGGTCAGGTTGGCGCCGGAAAGGTCGGCGCCCGCCAGGTTGGCCCCATTGAAATTGGCTTGCTTGAGGTTGGCGCGGATCAGCTTGGCGTCCTTGAGGATCGCGTCGCTGAAGTCGGCCTTGGTGGCGATGATGCCAGACAGGCGCGAACGTTCGAGGTTGGCGCCCGCCAGGATCGCGCCGTGGGCCTGGGCTTCGCGCTGCACCGGTTCGATGACCCGGTAGCCTTCCTTGCGGTCGGCCGCAGCGATCTGGCCTTCACGCAGGTCGGCCTCGAACAGGTCTGCCCCGGTCAGGTTGGCGCCGCGCAGGCTGGAGCCGCGCAGGTCGCAGCGTCGCATCGAGGCGTCGGTCAAGTCGGAGCCATGCAGATCGGCCCCGTAGAGACTGGCGTTGTCGAGCTTGGTGCGGCGAAAATCGCAGCCGACCAGAAGCGCCCCGGTGAAATCGGCGTCGCACAGATTGCGGCCGGTGACCGACAGGCCCGACAGATCATAGAAGGCGAACACGGCGCGCGCTCCGCCGAGCCGAGCCGACCATAGGCGGTCGTGCTTGGCGCAGATCAGATCCACTTCGTGTTGCGTCAGGCGCTGATGCTCTTGGCCTGCCGCGGGCGGGGCGTTCATGGGTGCTCTTGTCGTCTCCCCGAAGGGCTAAGCGACCAGCATGCGCGGTCCGGCATTAACGCTGCGTTTCCAACTGCTTCGGGAGCGGCCTAGGCTAGTCCACAGGATCAAAGGATAGCTGGTAACTATAGCGATGAAGCGTGAGGCTTGGCACTTCCGACGCGGCCGCTCGGGTGCGAGGGGAGAAATCCGCCGCAATGAGCATGGCACGCACGGGTCTGTCGTAGAGCTTGCGCACGTCCCCGACGTAGCCAAGCACCTGTTCGAAAGCAGATGAGGGACAAAGACCAGCCTTCAACTCAATAACCACAAGACGCTTCTGGCTATCTTCGGCCAAGATATCGATTCGCCCGGTTCCGACCGAGATTTCCAACCCGTCATCCACAGCGACGAGGCCAGGCTCCAGCACCGCGAGCTGTTGCCTCACCTGAACCTGCATCTCGCGTTCGAAACGAAAGGCGAATCCATCCGGCTCCGTGGTGCCGACTGCTTCTTGTTCGGAAGAAGCGTCACTCGAAGGTGCCCCTACAGCAAGGAATTGCAGGTAGCGTTTCAAGCCCGCCTTTTTGTCGCTTGGATAGGTGATCTGTTGATCTGCGATGGCTTGGTCAAGCAACCGCAGGGTTCCCTCAGGTCCCTCACGTTCGATGGCTTCGTCCAAGCCGCCAAGCGTCGTGTCGATCGCATTTAGGTAAGAGGAGTAGCTACTCGCAGTATTAACCGTATGGCCTTGCGTGACCATCCATGTGCGAAAACTAGCGCTCTTGATCATCCGATGGCCGGCAGAGGCTGAGCGCGCGACGTGTCCAGGTAGCGAGCGCCGGTCGGCTTGAGGTCGGCGTCCAGGTCAATCACCAGCGGATTGCCAGTCGGGATCTCGACATGGACGATCTCGCTGTCGGGCACGTTGAAGAGATGCTTGACGATGGCCCGCAGAGAATTGCCGTGGGCGGCGACCAGGATCGTCTCGCCGGCCTTCAGCTTGGGCGCGATCTCGGCTTCCCAATAGGGCAGGACGCGGACCAGGGTGGTCTTCAGGCTCTCGGTCGAGGGCAGGTCCTTGGCGGCATAGCGGCGGTCCTTGCTGAAGTCGTATTCGCCGCCAGGGGCCAGTTCCGGCGGCGGAATGTCATAGGAACGGCGCCAGATCGTGACCTGCTCTTCGCCGTGCTTCTCGGCCGTCTCGGCCTTGTTCAGTCCGGTGAGGCCGCCGTAGTGGCGCTCGTTCAGGCGCCAGTCCTTGGTGACCGGCACGAAGCTCTGGCCGGCCGCGTCCAGGGCCAGGTTGTTGGTGCGAATCGCCCGGGTCTGGACCGAGGTATAGGCCTCGTCGATATCGATGCCGGCGGCCTTGATCAGCTCGCCGCCCTTGCGGGCCTGGGCCTCGCCCTCGGCGGTCAAATCAACGTCCACCCAGCCGGTGAAGCGGTTTTCGAGATTCCATTGGCTTTGGCCATGGCGGAGCAGGACGAGGACGGGCATCGGGCCTCCAGGATGTGTCGTAGGGCGGGCTAAGCCCCGAGGAACCTTGCGTCAAGCGCCACGCCCTTCTCTCGCCCCCCTCTCCCTGTCTAAAAAAATGGGGCGTGCTATAGGCAGGTCATGCCTGATCGCATCTTCATGCCCCTCATGGCGCTCATTGGCCTGGCCATGATCGCCCTCGCAATGATCCTGCCGCAGGGCTATGGCGACCGCTCGCCCGGTCCATGGGGCGACGTGCCGTTGCAGCAAACGCCAGCGATGCGACAGAAAATCCAGCGCGAGAAGGACGCGGCCGTCCGGCAAGAGGCCGAAGCGACACGCGCCGCCAGCGTCGCCCCGCCGAGCCGCCCATGAGCGCTTTCGACGCCATCGTCGTCGGCCAGCGGGTCCTCAACGCCGAGGCCGAGGCGCTGAGTCAGCTATCCGAATCGCTCGGCGATTCGTTCGTCCGCGCCGTCGAGACCCTGTTCGACGCCAAGGGCCGTGTCGTCTGCACGGGTATCGGCAAGTCCGGTCACGTGGCCCGCAAGATCGCCGCCACCCTGGCCTCCACCGGCTCGCCTGCGATGTTCGTCCATGCCGCCGAGGCCAGCCATGGCGACCTGGGCATGATCGGTCAGGGCGACGTCGTGCTGGCCCTGTCGAAGTCGGGCGAGGCGCGTGAGCTGTCCGATAGCCTGGCCTACGCCAAGCGCTTCGCGATCCCGCTGATCGCCATCACCGCCATGGCCGACAGTCAGCTGGGCCGCGCCGCCGACATCCTGCTGCTGCTGCCCGATGCGCCGGAGGCCACCGCCGAGGTCAATGCCCCGACCACCTCGACCACGCTGCAAATGGCTTTGGGCGACGCCCTGGCCGTCGCTTTGCTGGAACGCCGCGGCTTCACCGCCAGCGACTTCCGTGTCTTCCATCCGGGCGGCAAACTGGGCGCCATGCTGCGCACGGTCGGCGACCTGATGCACGATCACGACGAACTGCCGCTGACCCGCGAAGCCGCGCCGATGTCCGAAGCCCTGCTGATGATGAGCGAAAAGCGTTTCGGCGCTGTCGGCGTGGTCGCACCCGACGGAACGCTCAGCGGACTGATTACCGATGGTGACCTGCGTCGCCACATGGATGGGCTGATGAGCCACACCGCCGGCGAGGTCATGACCCGCGCTCCCCTGACGATTGCCCCTGGCGCCCTGGCGGCCGAGGCTCTGAAGGTGATGAACGATCGACGCGTCACGGTGTTGTTCGTGGTCGACCAGAAACGCCCAGTCGGCATCCTGCATGTGCACGACCTTCTACGCGCCGGCGTGATCTGAACGCGAACCTGCTATCCAACCACGGACGGCGCGGCTAAACGCAGCACTCCCTAATCGAGCGAGCCCGATGTTCTCAATCCCCCGCACCGATCTCGTCCCCAACACCGCCGCCTACGAGAACGAGCCCTTGGTCAAGGCGACGGGATTTCGCGAATACGACGCGCGCTGGCTGTTTGGGCCTGACATCAACCTGCTGGGCATCCAGGCGCTGGGCCTGGGCCTGGGGACCTATATCCAGGAGCTGGGCCTGTCGAAGATCGTGGTTGGCCACGACTTCCGCTCCTATTCGAGTTCGATCAAGAACGCCCTGATGCTGGGCCTGATCAGCGCCGGCTGCGAGGTTCACGACATTGGCCTGGCCCTGTCGCCTACCGCTTATTTCGCCCAGTTCGACCTGGACATTCCCTGCGTGGCCATGGTCACCGCCAGCCACAACGAAAACGGCTGGACCGGGGTAAAGATGGGCGCCCAACGCCCCCTGACCTTCGGCCCCGATGAGATGGGCCGGCTTCGCGACATCGTGCTGGGCGGCCAGTTCGTCGAGCGCGACGGCGGCAAGCTGATCCGCGTCGAGGGCGAGGCCGAGCGCTACATCGCCGACGTCGCCAAGCGCGCCCAGATCACCCGCCCCCTGAAGGTGGTCGCCGCTTGCGGTAACGGCACGGCCGGAGCCTTCGCCGTCGACGCCCTGCAGCGCATGGGCGTGTCCGAGGTCGTCGGCATGGACACCGAGCTCGACTACACCTTCCCGAAGTACAATCCGAACCCGGAAGATGTCGAGATGCTGCACTCGATGGCCGCGGCCGTTCGCGAGCACGGCGCCGACCTGGCCTTCGGCTTCGATGGCGACGGCGACCGCTGCGGGGTGGTCGATGACGAGGGCGAGGAGATCTTCGCCGACAAGATCGGCCTGATGCTGGCCCGCGACCTGGCGCCCCTGAATCCTGGCGCGATTTTCGTGGTCGATGTGAAGTCCACGGGCCTCTACGCCACCGACCCGGTCCTGGCGGCCCATGGCTGCAAGGTGATCTACTGGAAGACGGGTCACAGCTACATCAAGCGCAAGAGCGCCGAGCTGGGCGCCCTGGCCGGGTTCGAGAAGAGCGGCCACTTCTTCATGAACGGCGACCTCGGCTACGGCTACGACTGTGGCCTGACCGCGGCCGCCGCGATCCTTTCCATGCTCGATCGCAATCCCGGCCTGAAGCTCTCGGACATGCGCAAGGCCCTGCCGGTGGCCTTCACCTCCCTGACCATGAGCCCGCACTGCGGCGACGAGGTAAAGTACGGCGTCGTCGACGATGTGGTGAAGGAATACCAGGACCTGTTCGCGGCCGGCGGTTCGATCCTGGGCCGGAAGATCACCGAGGTCATCACCGTCAACGGCGTGCGCGTGCACCTGGAAGACGGCTCGTGGGTGCTGGTCCGCGCCTCGTCCAACAAGCCGGAGATCGTCGTGGTGGTCGAGAGCACACAGTCCGAGGACGACATGCGCGCCCTCTTCCGCCAAGAGGTAAAGCCTCGCCTGGGCGACCGCGTCGGCAAATACAACCAGGAAATCTGAATCGCGCCCAAGGCCTCCCCCTGTGGAGAGGACCTGAACACGGTTTCGCCGCTTCAGGCGGACCGCCGCTGAAGGTTGGGAAGGGTGCGAAGCGCCCGGGCCTCGCCCGGAATAGCTTTGATTTTGAATACCGTTTCGACAAGGTCGGACGCTTCGCGCGGCCTTCAGACGGGAGCCATCGGCGCGCGGGGTCTTAACCCGCTTCCGAAGTTGGCCCCCGGCGGGCGGAAGGGCGGCTAACCCCTCCGGACCGTGCGGGCGATTTCAGCCCGCACCTGCCACGATCGCCGGTCCCTCGTCGCCAGGGCTTCGTCCCATGTTGCAGGGAACCTGACCTGGACGCCCGAGGCGTCACTGAAGACCACCGGCGAGCACTTCCCGCTCGACCACCCCTGAAAGCCGCTCGGTCGCCGGCCGGACGCCCTTCCCGTGCTTTCAGGTGGGACCATTATCAGAGGGTTTTGAACGCGCCAGGGTTTGTGACGCTGATTATTTTATAAGCCATTGCATTTACTGAGGTTGTATCGGGGATTTTGTGGGGACCGAGCGCTGCCTATCCCCGCCAAGCTGCTGCGCCGCCAGGACGACCTGGGCCGGCTGAAGCCCGGCTCCATCGCCGACATCGTCGCGGTGAATGGGGATCCGACCAAGGACATCGCGGCGAGCCAGGCCGTGGTCTTTCGTGGTGAAGGACGGCATCGTGGGCTGCCGCCCCTAGGTCGCGAATCCGCTTGCGCGCTCCGGCCAAGACAGGCGATCTCGGCGACATGCGCAGACTGCTTATTCCGACCCTGGTGTCCGCCGCCCTGCTCGCCAGCTCCGCCTTGGCGGCCGATCCCGGCACGATGGAGCACAGGGACACGATGCGCGACGCGGTCGCCGCGCCGCTGGAGGACCTGAACCTCAAGCAGGCCCAGATCCCCGCCGTTCTGCAGCGCGCCGTCGCCAAGCCCTATGACATGGAGGGCCTGGAGCGTTGCGAAGGCATAGCCGGCGAGATCGGCCGGCTGGACGCGGCCCTGGGCCGCGATCTCGACGAAGCCCCACCGCCTGACGGGCGCTCGCGCGGCAAAAAGGTCGCCGACGCCGCCTGGGGCGCGGGCGTGGGCGAGGTGCGTCACACCACCCAGAACGTCCTGCCGTTCCGAGGCTGGATCCGCAAACTGACCGGCGCGGCTAAACATGACAGGGCCGTTCAGGCGGCGGTGCGGGCGGGCGGCGTGCGGCGCGGCTATTTGAAGGGCGTAGGCATGCAAATGAACTGCGCTCCACCGGCCGCGCCCAGTTGGTTCGTGCCCGCCCCGCCGCCCGAGTCCGCGGTCGCGCCTTCACCGATGGCGCGCGTCACCAGCTTCTGGGACGGCCTCGTGAACTGGTGGCGGAGTTGGTGGCCGTTCTAGACGGCCAGGGTCTCGCGCACCTTGGCGGCCAGTTGCTGGGCGCTGAAGGGTTTCATCACATAACCCGCCGCGCCTAGCTGCATGGCCTGGACGATGCGGTCCAGCCGGCCATCCCCCGTCAGCATCAGCACAGGCAGGCCCGCGCCATCGAGGGATTCCTTGACCGCCTTCAGGCCGTCCAGCCCGCTCTGGCCGGGCATGCGCACATCGAGCAGCAGCAGAGCCGGCGTCTCACGCGCCAGGGCAGGCAGCACCGCCGCCACCGAGCCAAAGGTGCGCACCGCCATGCCGTCGGCCTCCAGTCCGATCTGAATCAGTTCCAAGGTGACGGCGTCGTCGTCAACGACAAAAATCAAGGGCGCGACGGGCATGCGAAAGCCTTAACGCGCGACTCAGGCTGGCGGAAGCGACCTCCCGTCCAGGTTTAGCGGGTGCCGAAGGTTCGATCTCCGGCGTCACCCAGGCCCGGCACGATATAGCCGTGGTCATTGAGCTCGGCATCCACCGCCGCCGTCCAGATCGCGACGTCGGGATGGGCGGCGCGCAGGGCCTCAACGCCCTGGCGCGAGGCCACCAGGCAGACAAAGCGCAGATCGGTGACGCCGGACTTCTTGAGGAGGGCGACGGCGGCGATCGCCGTGTGGCCGGTGGCCAACATCGGATCGACGACGATGACCAGGCGGTCGGCGATATCCTCGGGCGCCTTGTAATAATACTCGACCGCCTCCAGCGAGGCCGGATCGCGGAACAGGCCGATGTGGGCCACGCGGGCCGAGGGCACCAGGTCGAGCATGCCCTCGGCCATGCCCAGGCCCGCGCGCAGGATCGGGGCGAAGACCAGCTTCTTGCCGGCGATCACCTCGGCGTCCGTGGGCGCGACGGGGGTCTCGATGCGCACGGTATGGGTCGCCAGTTCGCGGGTGACCTCGTAACATAGCAGGGTGGCGGTCTCGCGCATCAGGGCGCGGAACGTCTTGGTGGAGGTGCCCTTGTCGCGCATCTTGGTCAGCTTGTGCCGCACCAGCGGGTGGTCGACGATCGTGACGCCTGGCATGGCCGGCTAACCTCCTGGAACGCGTGTTCGGCGCTTCAAGTGCCGCCTTAAGCGCCGCGCGCCAAGCGGAAATCGCTCGCCTTAGCGTTCCCGTCCGTAGGCCGCGAGGAACACATCGACGGCGGGCAGCACCTCGCCGTCGATTTCCGCAGCGGTCGGCTCGGCCATGGCGTTGCACAGGCGGGCCTTCATCAGGCGGTTCTGGCACAGGCCGATGAACTGCTGCGCGGCGTGGACGGGATCGGCCAGCTTCAACTGACCTGTATCGGCGGCCTTTTGGAGGATCGCGCCCAGCAGCAGTCCCCCGCTCTTGGGCCCGGTTTCGTAAAATGCCTGGCCGATCTCCGGCGTGCGCTCGGCCTCGGCGACGATCACCCGGAAATTGGCCATGCTGAAATCGCTCAGCACGATCGACAGATAGGTGCGGCCCACCTTGGTCAGGGCGGCGCGGATGTCGTCGATCTCAGACGAGATCTCGAACATGGCGTCGCGTTGCCAGGCGCAGTGGCGTACGACATAGGCGGCGAACAACTGCTTCTTGTTCTTGAAGTAGTTGTAGAGCGTGCCCTTCGAGCCGCCCAGCCGCGCGGCGATCGTGGACATCGACGCGTTGGCGTAGCCCTCCTTCAGGAAGACGTCGCGAGCGACGTCGAGGATGGCCTCACGGCGAGCGTCTCGATTAAGGCGCGGCTTTGTGTCCTGCATCGTTCTTTTTCGATCAAGAGGGGTCGCCCCTCGATCCCGTCAAGCTTCGGGTTACATACAACCAGTTATATGACCGTACGGTACGGTCAATTCAAGCCGGCTACTCCCATGACCACGAATGCCCTGGACATGCTCTTCGCCTGCAGGAAGCCACGGTCCGGCGAGGTCGGCGTCACCGTCGCCATCCTGTTGGCGGCTCTGCTGACCAGCGCCTGCGCGACGATGCCGGCCCCGACCGCGGCTCGCCTGGCCAAGGCTCCTGGCACCTATGCGACAACCCAGACCCTCCCGGCGCCCGAGGGCGCCTGGCCTGTCGACAGCTGGTGGAAGGCCTATGGCGACCCTCAGCTGGACGGCTTGGTCGACGAGGCCCTGAACGGCTCGCCCACCCTCGCCCAGGCTCAAGCGCGACTGCGACGGGCGCAGGCCTTGGCCACTCAGGCCAGGGCCGCGCAGCTGCCCAGCCTCAGCGCCGCCGCCGGCGCCGAGCGGGCCAAGCAGAGTTACAACAACGGGATCCCCCCCGACTTCGTGCCTCAAGGCTATAATGACTACGGCCGCCTCAGCCTCGATTTCAGCTGGGAGTTGGACTTCTGGGGCAAGAACCGCGCGGCCGTCGCGCGGTTGGTCAGCACGGCCTGCTCGGCGATCAGCACGTTCTGGTAGGTCGAAAGGCCGCCCTCATAGCGCGCGCGGATCATGCAGAAGGTCGACGCCCGCTGGACCGCCACCCTGTCGATGGCCGCCTTTGCCCTGTCGTTCTACATGCGCTCGGGCTTCACGCCGGACGTCGACTTCAAGGCCCTGGTCTGGCCGATGCTGGTGCAGGGGGTGGCGATGAGCACCTTCTTCATCTCGATGGTCACCATCTCGCTCAATGGCGTGCCGCCCCAGCAACTGCCGTCGGCCTCGGGCCTGTCGAACTTCTCGCGGATCACCGCTGGCAGCTTCGCCGCCTCCCTGACCACCACGATCTGGGACCGCAGCGAAGCGGCGCACCAGACCCGCATCGCCGAAACCATGAGCTCCAACGATCCGGCCTGGCTGGCGGCGGTGGAGCACATGCAGGCGGTGGGCATGAGCCATGCCCAGGCGGTGGGCGCGGCCACCGGCCAGGTGGTCAACCAGGCCTATCTGCTGGCCACCCTCGACTTCTTCCGCGCCTCGGCCTGGCTGACAGTGCTGCTGATCCCCTGCATCTGGCTGACCAGGAAAGCCATGGCCAGCGGCGGCGCTCCGCCGCCTGCCGACTAGCCGCCCTACCCTTCCCTCTCAACGCCGCCTAAGATAGCCGCGTCGAGAGGGCCTCAAGACAACATGACGACGCCGACCGCCAATCCCCTGCGCCTCTACCAGCGCGTGGCCGCGTCGATCGGCCAGGCCATCGCCGACGGCCGCTACCTGCCCGGCCAGCGCCTGGCCTCCGAGCGCGACCTGGCCGAGGAGTTCGGCGTCAGCCGGCCCACCGTGCGCCGAGCGGTCATCGCCCTGGAGATGCGCGGCCAGTTGGAGGCCAAGCAGGGCTCGGGCGTCTATGTCCGCCAGCCCGGTCCGCAACCACCGATCCCGCGCGACCTCGATATCGGCGCCTTCGACCAGGCCGAGGCGCGCCGCCTGTTCGAGGGCGAGGCCGCCGCCTTGGCCGCCACGCTGATCACCGAGGAGGAACTGGTCTATCTCGAGACGCTTCTGGCCGAGATGAACAGCGAGGAATCGACCAAGGAACAGTCGGAACTGGCAGACCGCCAATTCCACATCACCATCGCCCAGGCCACCCGCAACAGCGCGATCGTCCGCGTGGTCGAGAACACCTGGGACCTGCGTTACAAGTCGCGTCTGTGCATGCAGATGCTGGAAAAGGCCCGGCACGTGCGCAAGCGGCCGCTGAACGACGAGCATCGGGACATCATCGAGAGCCTTCGCACCCGCGACCCCAAGGCCGCCCGCGCCGCCATGCAGACCCACCTGGGCGGTTTGATCGAGAACCTGCTGCTGACCGCCGAGTTGGAAGCCATGGAACAAACCCGCGAGCGCCTGGCCAGCAAGCGCGAGGAAATCGCCCTGAGAGCCGCCAGCGCCGCTAAGTAGCCTCAGGCGGAGGACCACCGGACCCGCGAACAGGTCCGGCCGGCAGGGTCGTGAAGAGTCCGAGAGTGAATTTGCTTCAGATCAAACCGTCGTCCAAAATCCCCGTCTCTCCGGCGAAGGGCGGGCCCAGGTGAAGCCCACGAGCCGCTCAGGATGAATATGGATCTTGGCCTTCGCCGGGAAGACGGAGATTAGAGCGGTCGCTTCCATGTAAGCCAAACGCGCGCTAGAGCATTTTTCGAGCGAAGTGGTTCCGGTTCGCGTGACGAAAAATGCTTCAAAACAGAAGATTAGAGCTCACGGCCTGACGCAGTCAGGTCGGGAAATGCTCTAGAAGTTCACGTCCAGACGCGCGCCGAAGTCGCGGAAGGCGCCGCAGCCGGTGAACCAGGTGCGGCCCAAGGCGGTCGGGATCGCCGGGTTGCTGTAGCCAGACGCGCCATTCCCCAGGCCCTAGGCCTAACGCTGGTCGAGCAGGTTGTTGGCGACCGCGATCACGGCCGTGAAGCCAACAAAGCCCGTTGGATATTCATGATGCTTCCCCTCCCTCGCGGACGCCCAACCGGTTGCTCTGGCCATTTTTTGGCGTCAACTTGGTCAGACCAAAATGACGAACGAAAATGTAACTTGCCAAGCCAGGGCTGAAATCAACGTTATATCCAGCCTGTATGTTGACTTGTTTGAGCTTTCACGCCGATCGGCGTGCTGACCTCCCTTTCGGCTTCGCGAAATTGGCAAGGAGATGGTCATTTAGCTTTTCCATCTCGCCGCTAATTGGTAATACCAGATTGGTCACATCAGTGAGGGCGCATGAACCAGGCTCGCAACGACTTCAGGAGTGACCACGTCGCCAGCGCTCGCGTCCACAACTTGAAACGCGGCTGATGACACCCTCCGACGGCATGAACCTGCGTCCCAGCACCGACCGGGAGGGACTGCGCCGCATGTCGGCGCGAGCGATTCGCGATACCTTCGTCATCAGCGACCTGTTCAGACCAGGCGAGGTCTCCATGACCTATGTCGAGGTCGACCGGGCTGTCGTCGGCTCCGCCATGCCACTGAGCGCTTCCTTGGCCCTGCCCACCGATCGCCGCCTGGCGGCGAGCTATTTCTGCGAACGCCGCGAGGTGGGCGTCGTCAATATCGGCGCCGCAGGCTGGATCAGCCTGGACGGCGTTCGCCACGATCTGGACCGCCACGACAGTCTCTATATCGGTCGCGGGGTGCGCGACGTGGTGTTTGGCGGCGGCGCGCCGGAGGATCCCGCCAAGTTCTACTTTGTCAGCTATCCCGCCCACGCGACCCATCCCAACCGCCTTGTGCGCAAGGACGAGGCGCGCGTCATCCAGGCCGGCGATCAGAAGACCGCCAACCGCCGGGTGATCCGCCAGAGCATCCGCCCCGGCATCGTCGAGACCTGCCAACTGGTGATGGGCTTCACCGAGCTTGAACCCGGCAATGTGTGGAACACCATGCCGCCCCACACCCACGGCCGCCGCAGCGAGATCTACATGTATTTCGACGCCGCCCCGGCCCGGGTGATGCACATCATGGGTGAGCCTTCCGAACCGCGCACGGTATTCATGGACGACGGCGAGGCGGTGTTCTCGCCTAGCTGGTCGATGCACAGCGGCGTTGGCACGGCCGACTACCGCTTCGTCTGGTCGATGGGCGGCGAGAACCTGGACTTCGACGACATGGACACCTTCAGCCTGGCCGATCTGCGCTGAAGCGGGTTGGCAGGACCGACAAGAACAAGACGACCTAGGGAGACGACACGATGCCGCGACGCCTGTTGGGAGCATTTCTGGCCGCGGCGGCCCTGATCGGTCCGCTGCAAGCCTGCGCCGCGACGCCCGCCAAGCCTGGCGCCGCCGTCCAGAGCTCGGCCCTGGTCGAGGGCGCGCGCGTCGCCGACTGGCAGTTGAGCCACATCGACAATTTCGATTACGTGCCCGCCTCGCAGTTTCGGCGCGACACCGAGGCGCCCCGCGACTGGATCCAGGCGGCGTTCTATATCGGCCTGACCGCCTATGCCGACGCCGCCAAGGCGCCCAAATACACCGACGCCATCCTCGCCCACGGCCAGGCCGAGGGCTGGGGCTTCGACAAGCGCCCGCGCCACGCCGATGCCGACGCCACCGGCGCGGTCTGGGTCTGGGCCGCCGCCCGCACCCATGACCCCGCCAAGCTGGCCCCGGTCCGCGCCCGCTTCGACACCGTCCTGGCCAGCCCTTCGAGCGTCGATCTGGGCTTCGAGGCCAAGCCCCCCCAGGGCGGTGATCCCTATTGCCAGGCCCGCTGGTGCTGGAGCGACGCCATCTTCATGGCCCCGCCCACCTGGATCTCCCTGTCGAAGGAGACAGGCGATCCGCGCTACCTGGCCCATGCCGACAGCGAGTTCTGGGCGACCACCAGCCTGCTCTACGACCAGAACGACCACCTCTATTTCCGTGACAGCCGCTTCATCGCCAAGCGCAGCGACGCGGGGGCCAAGATCTTCTGGGGGCGCGGCAATGGCTGGGCCTTCGCCGGCGTCGCCCGCATCCTGCAGGACCTGCCCAAGGACCATCCCAGCCGCCCGCGCTACGAGGCGCTGTTCAGGCAGATGGCGACCAAGATCGTCACCTTGCAGGGCGAGCAGGGCTATTGGCCGGTTTCGCTGCTGGAGCCACAACAGACGCCGGAGACCAGCGGCACGGGCTTCTTCGTCTACGGCCTGGCCTGGGGCGTGAACCACGGGGTGCTGCCGGCCGCCCGCTACCGCCCAGCGATCGACAAGGGCTGGAGCGCGCTCGTCTCGGCGGTCGAGCCCGACGGCAAGCTGGGCTGGGTGCAGCGCGTGGGCGCGGCGCCCGACCAGGTAGGTCCCGACGACACCCAGCTCTACGGCGTCGGCGCCTTCCTGCTAACGGCCAGCGAGGTCTCTCGGCTGTCGCCTGCGCGCGGGAGCGCGGCGCAGCCGTGAGCTCGGTTGCTCCGCCTCTCGCCCCCGCTAGGATGATCGACATGACCCGCTCCGCCGATCCTCAAAAGCTCTATCAGCAGATTGCTCGGGCAATCGCCACCGCCATTGGCGAAGGCCGATATGGACCGGGCGACAAGTTGCCGTCCGAGCGCGAATTGGCGGATGACTTCGGCGTCAGCCGGCCCACCATCCGCGACGCCATGATCGCCCTGGAGTTCCAGGGCCTGGTCGAGGCGCGGCAGGGCTCGGGCGTTTATGTCAACGCCTCCCCGGTGGTCGAGGACACCGCTGACCTGGAGGTTGGCGCGCTGGAACTGACCGAGGCGCGGCGACTGTTCGAGGGCGAGGCCTGCGCCCTGTCGGCCGCCACCATCGCCGGCGAACACCTCGCCCACCTTGACCAACTGGTCGTCCAGATGGGGCGCTGCGTCTCGCCCGACGAGATCGAGCGCCTGGAGCAGGCGTTCCACCTCGCCATCGCCCGCGCCACCGGCAACGCCGCCATCGAGGCCGGTGTCGAGGACCTGTGGACCCTGCGCCAGCAATCCCCGGCCTGCGCCGCCCTGCTGCGCCGCGCCCGCAGCAATGGCGGGGGTGATTTCATCGACGAGCATCGCCAGATCGTCGCGGCCCTGCGCCAACGCGATCCCAGGGCCGCGCGCCAGGCGATCCATTTTCACCTGGCCCAGGTGATCGACGACCTGCTGGCCTTGGCTGAGCAGGACGCCTTGCAACAGACCCGCCAGAAAATGGCGGAACAGCGCCGCGAACTGGCACGCCGCACCGAAATCTAGAGAAACGGGATCACTCCATGTCCAAGCGGATTCTCACCCTCGCCCTGGCGGCGTCCCTGGCTATTGCCGCCCTCGCCATCGCCCAAGCCGCGCCGACCCTGCCGCCCTTGGTGGAGCCGGTCCTGGTCAAGCCCGACGCCGACGGCCAGAAGCCCCGCGCCGTCGTCAGCTACGCGCCCTATCGCTACGACGACATCCTCTGGGAAAACGACCGCACGGCCCATCGCATCTACGGCCCCGCCCTGCAGGCCTATGAGCCGCCCTCGACCTCCGGCATAGACGCCTGGGGCAAGCTGGTGCGCTGGCCGTTCATGGAGCGCCAGCTGAAGACCGGAAAACAGCACGACTTCCACGGCGAGGGGCTGGACTTCTACGACGTCAACACCTTTCGCGGCGCCGGCGGGCTGGGCGTCTGGCAGGACAACAAGCTGTGGGTGTCGCGCAACTGGAAGTCCTACGAGATCCTCAAGACCGGCGGCGACGTGGCCTCCTTCAAGGTGAGTTACGCGCCCTGGCCGGTCGATGTGGATCGCAAGGTCTGGGAGACCCGCACCTTCACCCTGCCGCTGGGCTCAAACTTCACGCGGATGGTCTCGACCATCAGCTCCGACAAGCCCGGCCCGCTGGTGATCGGCATCGGCATCAGCAAGCGCAAGGCCACGCATCAGGGCGCAGGCGGCGCGCTCACCAAGGACCTGGCGAGGGGCCGCGTCTCCTACTGGGAGCCGACCGATCCGGTGAAAGGCACGATGGGCGTCGCCTTGATGGTGGATCCCAAGGCCCTGGTCGAGGTGCGCCAGGACGCCGACAACTACCTGGTCCTGATCAAGGTCGAGCCCGGCAAGCCGTTCGTCTACTACATGGGCGCGGCCTGGGACAAAGGCCTCGACTTCCACGATCGCGCGGGCTGGGAGGCCTATGTGACGGCCCAAACGCCGGACTTCGATCCGGGGCGGTGAGCCTTAGGCGGCCGCTGTCGAAAGATTATGGTGCGGGCTGCCGGGGTCGAACCGGCACTCCTTTCGGAACCGGATTTTGAGACGAGCGGGTTCCTTGTAAAGTCAGTGACTTACGCCCGCTGCGCGTTCTGTGCGCGTTATGCCGACGTGGGGCCAACCTAACGCTGGCGATATTGCGGATTGGTGCAATGTCCGATTCCAGGCCCGGACCTCATTTCCGCACCCGACCCATTGCGGACGTTACAGATGTCCACTTCCCAGCTCCTTGAGCCGCTTGACGCCAGCACCAAGTGCCTGGGGTCGAATCGGTGCGATATCAGTCCAAGCTGTTCAGGCTGGTGGCAAGGTCGGCGGTACGGAACGGCTTCGTTAGCCGGGGGAGCTCTGGAGAAATTCCTGCCGTTTCGGCGTAGCCCGACACAACCAGCACCTTAATCGCCGGCCAAGCATTCCGTACCGTGTAGGCTAACTCGGTGCCAGTCACGCCGGGCATCAGATGATCCGTCACCACGATATTTGGAGCCAAGCCCCCCTCCAAGAGCCCGAGCGCCTCGACCGCCGAGACTGCCTCTATGACATCGTAGCCGAGTTCCATGAGCATCGCGGACGTGCTCAGCCGCACAGGCTCTTCGTCGTCCACCAAGAGAACCTTGCCGCGAGCCCCTTCCACCTTCACTTGCTCCTTTTTCGACGCGGGTTCGATTTCTGCGTCGCCTTCGCCCTGGGGCAGCCACATCTCCACGTTCGTCCCTATCCCAGGCGTGCTCTTGATCGTGACCGCTCCGCCCAGCTGAGAGGCCAAGCCGTGAACCATCGACAGACCAAGGCCGGTTCCTCTGCCGACGCCCTTGGTCGAAAAGAAGGGCTCGACCGCGCGAGCTAGCGTCGCCTCATCCATTCCGACCCCCGTGTCCGCTACTGAGATGTGCAAGTAGCGTCCGGCGCTCAGCTGGGACCGATGCGCCTGGTCGATAGCCTCGGCGTTAGCGGAAATCCACAACGTGCCGCCGTCAGGCATCGCATCGCGGGCATTCACCGCCAGGTTAAGCAAGGCCATTTCAAGTTGGTTCGGGTCGGCTTTGGCTGGGGGCAGGTCGTTCCCGATTTCGACCTTAACCTCGATCTGTGGCCCGGTCGTACTCTCGATCAGATCGGCCATCCCTGTCACGAGTTTGGCAACATCTACCTGCACCGCCTGAAGTGGCTGTCGGCGAGCAAACGCAAGAAGTCGCTGAACGAGTGTCGTAGCGCGATCCGCTGACTGTGCTGCGCCAGCGATCAAGCGCCGGTCGCGGTCGTTCCCCAGTTCCCGACGTTGAAGCAGGTCGAGCGCGCCAACTATGGGCGTTAGCAGGTTGTTAAAATCGTGAGCGACTCCCCCAGTAAGCTGGCCCAACGCCTCCATCTTATGGGTTTGGCGAAGAGCTTCCTTTGCAACCTCTAGCTCCGCTTCACGCTTCTTCTCCACGGTCACGTCACGGCCTGTGCAATACACCAGACCGTCGTCGGGGACGCAGACCCAGGAGATCGAGCGATACGAGCCATCCTTGTGCCGGTAGCGGTTCTCAAAGTTGATTGCTGCTTGGCCTTGCTGGGTTAGATGAAACCCGCCGCGCGTGTTTTCCAAGTCGTCCGGGTGTAGTAGGTCCCATATAGTCGTCCGCCTTACCTCGTCCTCCGACCATCCCAGCACTGCCAGCCAGGCGGGATTAGAGGTGACGAAGAAGCCTCGTTGATCCAACGCGCCCATCAGGTCCGGACTTAAGGCCCAGCTCCGTCCGCGAGCCTGCGTTCGCTCAATAACTCGGCCTTCAAGAGCGGCATTTAAATCCCGCAACGCAAATTCGGTATTCTTGCGCGCCGTGACATCCCGGTAGAAGACCGCCAGGTGCTCGGCAAAAGGATAGGCGCGCATGTCTATCCAAGTGGCGCGTCCATCTGGCCAAATGAAGTTGTGTTCCAGCGTCACGGCGCGCCGTTCCGCGATTGCCTGACGGAGGAGAGCGCCCAGTTCGGGCGCAGCGTCCGGGTGCGCTTCTTCGTGCGTCTTTCCAATAAGGGCTTCGCGTGGCCGATCCTCCAGCCGCATTGCTTCTATGTTCAGATCTAAGAAGCGGAGATCTCGATCAAGCAAGACAAATGCGTCCCCCATATTGTCGAGGACGTCTTGGGCAAGAGCGCGCTCGGCTCTAAGCCGCCGCTCGCTTTCGCGCAGCGCCGCTTCGGTCCGGGCGCGCTCGACCGCTGCCCAGGTGCGTTCAGCCACCTCTTCAACAAGGGCGACTTCGCCCTGTGTCCAGACTCGTGGACCGGTTGAGATGGCGTTGATCGCCCAAAGCGGGTTGTTCTCGCCTTTGCGCAGAGTCGCGGCGATCAAAGCGCCCAGGCCGAGGCCTGCGAAACTGGCCCGGTCGGTGTCTGAAAGGCCCTCCATCTCCACCACATTGTCGATCACCAGCGTGCGATCAAAGGCGACCTGAAGCGCTTCGGGAAAATCGGACAAACGCACTTGAGCGGGCAACGGGGGCAGACGGTCGTCGTGCACCTGATGGGGGAAGTCGCCCGCATCGTCGGCCAGGCGATAGATTCCGATGTAGCAGCGATCAAGCCGCAGATGTTCCCGGAGCATCTGGAGCGCCCGGTTTGCTATGCCCTCTGCGGTTGGTTCCGCCCGTAGCGAGTCGCTGAACTTCAGCAGGAACGTCTGTCGCGCCTCGCTCTCCTCCAACGCGAGCTCGCTGCGTTTGCGTTCAGTTACATCGCTAAACACGACCACAACCCGGAGGCTGCCGGCAGGGCCAATACGCGCCAGATAAGCGTTGAACCAGCGGCCCAGCCCCGACGCCGGCAACTCAAAGCGTATCGGCTCGCCCGTATTCACGACGTGCGAGTACCGTTGGGCCCACTCCATCTCAAGATCGGGCATAACCTCGCTGACCAGACGCCCCGCGATGTCCTTTATCCCCGTCAGGCGCTCAACCGCCGGGTTGACGACTATGTAGCGCCAGTCGACGACCTGCCCGTCCGGGTCCTGGACAACCTCAACCTCCATGAAGCCTTCGTCGGAAGAACTATACAGGGTGCGATAAAGGACCTCGCTCTCACGCAGCTCGGCAAGCGTTGCATTGGCTGCTTCTAGTTGGCGCTTGAGTGCGTCGATGTCTGCGTCGTGATTCATGCCTACCAGTCGCACGAACTGGGCACATTTGGGATAACGATGATCGCGACGAACGTCGGCTAGTGGATGGTGAACCTAGGTCGCCTTTCCACCCTTCTCTGACCCTGGCGATGTCCGCTTCCGGGACGAGGAACAAATTTCAAGGATCGGCGGAGGCGGTAGCCACTGCAACTATGTTGGTGCGGGCGGCCGGGGTCGAACCGGCACTCCTTTCGGAACCGGATTTTGAGACGAGCGGGTTCCTTGTAAAGTCAGTGACTTACGCCCGCTGCGCGTTCTGTGCGCGTTATGCCGACGTGGGGCCAACCTAACGCTGGCGATATTGCGGATTGGTGCAATGTCCGATTCCAGGCCCGGACCTCATTTCCGCACCCGACCCATCTCAGACATTGAGCGCGTTGCGTACTTAGGCGCGCACGATGTCTGAGATGGGTCGAGGCTGTGTGAAAACGCAGTGCTGAACCCTCTCACGGAAGAAAGCTTTCGCGTCCCGACCGGTCTCCATGCGCGACAAAGCGCGAGATTGGCCATTTGTTGGCCCCGTCGAAGGTCGCTTCGAGGTCCAGATTGCGTTTTCACACAGCCTCGGTCGGGTGCGGAAATGAGGGGCGCGGCTGTCAGGCGACCCAGCTTCGGTTTTCAGGTTTGCTGACCTGCTTTCCGTGCCCCCTAAGCGTCAGCTCAGCACGATCGCCTTGCGCCCAACCACATTCCACCGCCCACCTGCCTTGTGCAGCAAGACTAGGTAGACGCCACCGCCTAACTGATTGCTGGAGCTCACAACTTCGGCAATAGCCTCGGTGCCAAGCTCATCCAAGGCCGGGAGCGACATGCGATGGACATAGGCGGTGCGTTTGCCAATTCCAATGCTGCGCAACTGCGCGTTAGCTCCGGTCTCCGAAGCTAAAGCTCCGTGCGCGGCGGCCACCTTGCGAACATTCTCACACGTAAGAGCCGACTCCCCACGTGACATTTCGAAACTCGACAGGGTCGATGCTCGCGGAGCCTGGCCTTGCCAGCCGCTTTTCAACGTATCAGGCGACAGGTCTATGCTGAAAGGGCGGGTGGGAGCGGAGCTGTAATATGTGTCACCCAGCGCGCCGAGCGGGAGGGCGGACACGGCTGCATCACACCGCAGTTGACGCAGGCCGGCATTTGACGGCGAAGCCCCACCCTTCGTGTGGGCGCCAGCGAAAACGCCAAACAATGCGATGACCGCGATCGTTATGTTCATCATGTTCTCGGTACCGTCCCGCCAACCAAGGCAAGTTCGGAGTCGGTCGGGTACACTGCGCCGTTTATACCTGCAAGTATTTGTCCGTATTCATTCGTGATGGCTTCGCGGTTGGGATTTAACGCTCCAGCTTCACCATCGATGCTAGCGTGGGCGAGTTCATGGTAGATAACATAGTTCAACCCCTCGACCGGCCCGAACGCATTAGTCTAGTCTGTTAGTCGTACGGGATCGATGTGGATTATGTTGTCAGTCCCGGATACGTCAGTCCAGGCCGGGAACGACAGGGAGTGAGGCCCCACGTCTATCCTGGTGTGCTCGACCGACTGCAACAACTCTGTCCACGTCAAAGTGCCACCAGGAGCTGGGAAATAGCTTGTGTTCACTTGGTGGGGATCGGCCACCATTATTTTCGCTAGAGCGTAGAGCGCCTGCATGGCCTCGCGCGCCTGCTGATAGACGGGTGAGTTTGGATCTCCGGTCACGTGACTTGCGCCGAACACTTCGACTTCTTGCCTGAAGGTGTCGCTCCAAGCCTCAAACGCCGCTTCATCGCGGTCGGGCCGGACATTTTGTTGATAGTAATCGTAATTTACTTCGACACTATTGCCGCCGCCGCTTGAAGCCATCACGATAATCTCCGACACCGTGACGTTTGAGCCATAGCTGGCTCCCATAAGGAGTTCTTGATCAGCGATATCGATCAGACTTGAGTCTTCGAAAAGCATGCAGCACCTCTGCGGACAGATCGAAGTAGAGAAGCGCACGTTGACCAAATTCACAACCCTGCATAACAAATTCAACGAAATCCCTTGAGGACCATCTGTGGCCGAGCTTCCCGCGCCCACGATCACGCCGCCCGAAACGCCGAAACCATCCAGCTTCAAGCGGATTTCGGTGATGAGATTGCCGAGCTGGAAAGGGCTTTCGCCAGAAGTCCAAGCGAGTTTTATAGCCCTGGACGAAGCGCTGAGCCTACCTCGGAACAATGATGCAGGCATCGTCAATTGGTCGCTCGGACTTAAGGGGACATTGATCGACGCGTTGCCTCGGATCGAAGCTCTGGAGCATCGCTTGTCTGTGGAGATGTTGGCGCGGTCGCCCGTCGACGCGCTTGATCCTAGGACTCCGCTAGAACTACCGACCCGTGCGGCCGCTCAAATCCAACTCTTGAGCGGGTTGAGCGGGCACGCGTCGGCATTTCCCGAGACCTTGTCAGAGCTCCATCGGCTGATCCACGGGAGAAGCCAAGGCCTACGCACCACGGGCGTCCGAAGTCTTCCTGACCGCCTTGGGACGTATGTCGTGTTCCCCGAAGTCGAAGAGGTTCGCCCCGGCCTTGAGAGCCTGCACGGCTTCATCCTTGAGCATGTCGACGAGCAGCCCGCCTTCGCCGCTGCTGTTGCAATGACCTCGATCTGCAATATTCACCCGTTCGAGGACGGCAATGGTCGCCTGTCTCGCATCGTACTCAATGCGTTGACTAGAAAAGCTCACACTTCCGCTCCCTATCTGCCGCTGCATGAACTCGGCCGAATCTCCCGTGGTGGATTCCTGATCGCCATGAGACTTGCCCAATATCGCGGGGAGTGGCTACCACTTGCAGACTTCCTACGGGCCAGTGTTGACTTCGTGGCCAGCGTTCCAGATCGAGGCCGAGTACCCGCCGTGGATATTAGAAGCTATTAGGAGCCTACGACGCCACGCTCCTGCGGCGCAGCTCTTTAACATATCTGTCGATTGAGGTAGGTCCGCCTGCTCAAGCGTGCGCTGTGCGGCATTCTCGAAGACGATAGCGAAGCTGCACTGTCCACAATGTGAAGCTTAGGAGAGCTTTGATCCGCTCACCACCCCGATCAGACCTTCGCCCCGACCGCTTTCCGGAATGGCGCCCAAGGTCTGGTTTCGGGCGAGGCCCTCGTTTCTGCACCCGACCCTAGTCGGACGTTGAAGCTTCGAACCAGAGCCTCTAGCTTTGCAACTGGAGACGCGCGGCTGAGTATCCGGAGCCTTCTAGTGCCAGAAAAGCCGCCATTGCCTGGACGGACCTCAGAGGCGGCTTTCTTGAGCCAAGTAGGCTTTTGGTTCGTTAACTCGCAGGAGGCGCGTAGTCACCATGCCCGCATCAAGAAGTTTCTGACCATCGGCCTGATATCACTTCGCCCTCATCTCACTACCGACGGAACAGCCATTAAGGCTTACGAACTGACAGACCAAGGGCTTGATAGGTTGGCGCTAATTGCAGGAGAACGCATGGCTTCGGATGCGCGGGGGCATCGGGACTACTTCAGAGATCAAGCGCGCAGGCATCGTTGGGCGTGAGCGGACTTTGATCAATGAGCTTTCAGTGGAGTTGAACCAATCGGGCAGTCGATCCTGACAGGAAGCCCGTCTTTGTAGGCGTAGTACTCGATGCAGCCTTTCGGGGCTGAAATCGCTTCTCGTTTCCCAATGTCTGCTGCAGTCAGGAACTCCGACGGGGTAGTCTTTCCGTCGCTATTCCAATCCATTTCAGACCACCTGTACCCATGCTGAAGCGCGCCGAATGCGACGAAGCCGACATAGGCGACGGGTATCGCGAGGATGAGACAGACGAGAGCGATTAGAGTCTTCCGCATTCCTCGACCTTGGCAGTAGGAGGGTCGCCTTTCCACCTCTTCTCTGACCCTGGCGATGTCCGCTTCCGGGACGAGGGACAAATTTCAAGGTTCGGCGGAGGCGGTAGTCACTGCAACTATGTTGGTGCGGGCGGCCGGGGTCGAACCGGCACTCCTTACGGAACCGGATTTTGAGTCCGGCGCGTCTACCAGTTCCACCACGCCCGCACGGCGCCGGCCCGCTTGAGAGCAAGGCCGTGTCCCCATTTCAGAAAGCCGGACGTCAGGGCGTCTCGGCGAGGGGAGTGCTTCCTAGCAAAGGCGGGCGTGAACTTCCAGACGCCTTGAGGCGCTTTCCACACGCGATCGTCCGAACCGTGGATCTGGGCCCGCTAGCCTGGCGCGGTATCGGCCCCGTAGAGCGTGCCAGCGGCGATCTCGAGACGTCCCAGCAGGCGCTTAAGCGTCGCGACCTCGCCCGGCGCGAGGCCCGCGAGCAAGGCCGCCTCGTAGGCGCGGGCCATGGGCACGATCTCGGCGAACAGGCGGCGGCCGGCGGCGGTAAGCTCGAGGCTGTGCGAGCGGCGGTCGATGCGGTTGCTGAGGCGGACAGCCAGGCGACGCTCGACGAGATCCTGAGCGGCGCGGCTGACCCGCACCTTGTCCATGGCGGTTTTGGTCACCGCCGCCTGCTGGGTCAGCGGCCCCTCGGCCAGAACCGACATCAGGCGCCATTGCGGTATGCTGAGGCCAAAGCGGTCCTCATAGGCGCGGGCGATCAGCTTGGTGACCGCGTTGGCGGCGATGACCAGCTGGTAGGGCAGATAGTCCGCCAGCGAGACGTGCTCGGGCGCGCCTTCGGGCGGGGCGGGAATCATCTGTGAGACCGTAGCGGCCATGCCGTCCTTCCTTTTGTCCTCCAGACGCCCGCGACTCTTGCGTCCGCTCGCGTCGACTGGGATCGATTTGGCCCAGCCAGTTGGCGCGGCTCAATCGCGCCCGTTCGCGGAGGAAGGAAACTGCGCGTTTCGCTCGCCGGTTGCGCATCCGGCCTTGAGGACGCCCAGGGAAGGGGCGCCGCCGTGCTCAAAACTCTTCGTGCGACCGTCGCTCGTTTAGGCGCTTTAGCGTGGGGTCGGTATGAGTCAGCACCTTCTGGCAACGTTCCAGCTCTTTCAGGCAATCGCCGCGACTCCAGAAATCGGAAAATTCCACGACAGCCATACGGACTTGGCGAGCATAGTCCTTGTGGTCAAGGACCTTGGGCTCTTCGTCCTTGTGTTCGTCATGTCCATGGTCGGGCTCGTGTCCGGGACGGCGCCCCGTCAGCACCAAGGTCTGACCGCCCAGGATGGTGACATTCGCTGCGGCCAGTTCCAGCTCGGTTTCCGCCTTGTGACTGGCGCCGTGAGCGTCGTGCCCATGGCCATGCCCGCCGTGCTTGTCGTCCTTCTTGTCGTGCGCGCCTTTGGACTTGTCTTTTTCCTTGGGCTTTTCCTCGACCGGCTCTCCTTTGAGCGCCTCGGAGACGCCTTTCAGCGCCTTTGCGCAGGGTCCGCCGAACATCAGGATCGGCCCGACCCGCCTTTGGACTTCCTCGACCAGATCCTGAGCCTTCCAGAACAGCTCGCCCGAGGGCGCGCTGGTAGCCGCCACGCACTTGAGCTTGATCGCCTCGTGGATGATCCTGGGCACGTCGCGCCAGCGGTCGTCGCGACCACGACCGCCCACATGCTTGCCGACATAATAGGTGAGAATGGCCACGGCCGCCACGACGAGGGCGATCCCCGCCAGGAGGGTGGGATCGAAGATCGGCACCGGCGTCTCGACAGGAAACTCTGACTGGTACACCGCGCCCCCTCCAGCATCAGACATCAAGAGTGATAGGGTTAACGCAAGCGGAGCCGAGTTGCACGACCAAGGTTACGCGAAAGGTCGGGAAATCACGCCGCGCGCCTTGGCGCCCTGGTCGTAGCGGCTAGGACCGCCGTAGACGGCCACTTCGCACAGAATGTCTCCGCCGCTCTGCGTCGCCCAAAGATAGTTTCGCTCGACCTCGACATTCCGGCCGGCCGGCGAGACGCCCTCGAACGTGTCGCCCCAGGGAATCACCTTGTTGAGGTCTCGCCAGGTCAGGGTCATGGCGCGCGACAGCTCGTCCTGAGCCATGGCTTCGAGGTCGGGGTCGGGGTCGCTCAAGATCGATCTCCAGGTCCGTTGTCGTATCGCGCCATTAGCTCGACAACGCTTCGCGTGCAGGATAGGCGCTGCGCACGACGAGGAGACACGGCGATGGGTATTCCGAAGGGCAAGCGCGACTTCCGCGACGAGGACCGGCTTGATCCGCGTGAGCGCCACCAGGTGGAATACTGGTGCAAACGCTGGGGTGTGACCCGCGACCAGATCGTCGCCGCCCACCGCAAGGTCGGCAATTCGATCAAGGACATCGCCGCCGAGCTCGGCAAGAAGAAGTAGCGGCGCCCGCCTTACCGCTTGTCGCGTCGAAACTTGGCCGCTTCGGCCGCCAGGGAAGTGGCCGAAGGATCGTGTTCGTCCGGCTCGGGCGCGAATGGCAGATGGCCGGCCACTCCGCGCAAGGCCAGCCACAGCGGATGGCTGAAATGGCCCAGAATCCGCAATGGCCGGCGCTTGTCGTCGGTGACGTCCCAGCCCTCAAGCTCGAATGCGTCGGCCTGGTCGCGCATCGCCTTGACGTCAATGCCGTCCCAGCCCTCCGGATCGGGGATGGCGGCGGCCTCGTCGGCCGTCAGACCGAAGGTGTCGCGCGCCAGCTGATCGATCTCGGGAAACTCCGCGCGCGCCCGCGGCTCGGCGAACGACGGCTTCATCAGCGCCCGGGTCTCCAGGTCGGCGAAGCCGGGAAGGTCGATCAAGCGGCGCGGGGCCATGTCTCAGGCCTCTTCAGCGTTGTCGTTGCGCCAGTACGGCTCGACCACGCCCTGCAGCTTAATGGTCATCGGATTGCCCTTGCGATCGACGGCCTTGCCGGCGGTGACGCGGATCCAGCCTTCGCTGATGCAATACTCGTCGACATTGGTCTTCTCGACCCCGTTGAAGACGATCCCCACCCCGCGTTCGAGCACGCTGGCGTCATGATGCGGGCTGCTCGGGTTGGAGGCCAGGTGATCGGGGGGCGTATCGCTCATGGGACGGTCTTTCGAACAATGTGGACGGCAAAAGCCATCGAACGCGCGTGATAGCCATCCAGGCCGGCAATTCCAATAGGATTGCACGCGATCGCGTGAACCGCCGCGACAAGTCCGTGGCCCCCTGCTAGCTACGGCGCGTCCTTATTTCGGAGCTTCCATGCTGCGTCGTCTCTATGACTGGGTCATGGGCCTGGCCGCCTCGCGCCACGCCCCGCTTGGCCTTTTCGCCGTCTCGTTCGCCGAAAGCTCGTTCTTTCCCATCCCGCCCGACGTGATGCTGGCCCCGATGGTGCTGACCCGACCCGACCGCGCCTGGCGCTACGCGGCGATCTGCACCCTGGGCTCGGTGCTGGGCGGGTGCCTGGGCTATGCGATCGGATTCTTCCTCAAGCCGGTCGGCGTCTGGATGATGACCGTCACCGGCCACGCTGGCGGGATGGACGAATTCAAGTGCTGGTACGACCAATACGGCGTCTGGGTGATCCTGGCCAAGGGCCTGACACCCATTCCCTACAAGCTGGTGACCATTGCGTCAGGCTTGGCCGCCTTCAGCTTCCCGATGTTCATCATCGCCTCGACGATTACCCGCTCGGCCCGCTTCTTCCTGGTCGCCTGGGTGGTCAAGAAATTCGGCCCGGCCATGATGCCGGTCATCGAAAAACGCTTGGCCCTGTTCGCCGGCATTCTCGTCGCCCTCCTTGTCATCGGCCTCGCGGCCAGCCACTTCTTGGGGGGAAGCAGCGGCGGAGCCTGCGCGGCATGACGATCGACAGCCTCGAGAACGGCGAACCAAAGGCCAGCGAAATCCGCGCGACGGGGCCGGCGGGCGAAGCGCTGGCGGCGGCGCCCGTGATGCGAGGCCCGCTGGACCTGGCCGTCGCGCACTGGCCGTTGCTGGCCTTGGCCGCCTGCGCCTTCATGCTCGGCGTCGCCCATGCCTTCGAGACCTTCGGCAAGCTGGCCCCGTGCCTGATGTGCCTGAAGCAACGCGAGGTCTATTGGGTGACCGGGACCGTGGCGGCGGTCGCCGTCGTGCTGTCGCGCACGGCCTGGGCGGACAAGGTGCGCCGACCGTTGATCCTGTTGCTGGGCGTCGGCTTTCTCTATGGCGCCGGCCTGGCGGCCTATCACGCCGGGGCGGAATGGAAGTGGTGGCCTGGTCCCGCAGCCTGCGCCGCTGGCGGCGCGGCCTCGACCGACGACCTGATCGCCATGCTGAAGGGAGCCAAGGTCGCCGCCCCGTCCTGCGAAAAGGCTGTCTGGGTCTTTCTGGGCCTGTCGATGGCGGGCTGGAACGCCTTGATCTCGCTGGGCCTGGCCGTCGCCTCGGTCTTCGCCGCCCTTCGCAAACCCAAGGCCGTTTGAGATGAGCCAGCCTGTGCCACCCCGCCCCGGTCTCGGCGCCCAGAAGGCGCGCCTGGCCGAGATCCTGCGGGTCGATCAGGCGGGCGAGCTGGCGGCGGTGCACATCTATCGCGGCCAGCAGACGGTGATGCGCAACGCCCCCGGGCGCGAGCGGATCGCGGGCCAGCTGAAGGACATGGAGGGCCACGAGCAGGTCCATCTCAGCCGCTTTGACCAACTGCTGGGCGAACACGGCGTGCGCCCCACCCTGATGTCGCCGGTCTGGCGCGCCGCCGCCTTCGCCCTGGGCGCGGGCACGGCTCTGCTGGGTGAGAAAGCCGCCCACGCCTGCACCGAGGCGGTTGAGACGGTGATCGAACAGCACTATGCCGGGCAGATCGCCGAGCTTGAGGTCCGCGACCCCGCCCTGGCCGCCGAACTCAGCCAGTTCCGCGACGACGAACTGGCCCACAAGGAGATTGCCATCGCGGAAGGCGCCCTGGAGGCGCCGGCCTATCCACTGCTGTCGGCGGTGATCCGCGCCGGCTGCCGGGCGGCGATCAAGATTAGCGAGAAGATCTGACCGGCGTTCGCTGGAACTTCGGCAGAACTCCCCCCGAAACTTCGCCCTTGGCGCGCGGCGCGACCGCGCTTACCCATGTCGCTGAAATTATGCGGCCCGTGATTGTCGGGTTGAGGGGAGTTGCGGGTGAACATCCATCTTCGTCGGACCGCCGCCCTGTGCGCGGCATCCCTGCTAACCTTGGCCACGTCCGCTCAAGTCGCTCGCGCCCAGGCCGCAGCGCCGGCCAAGCCGGCCGAGACCACCGCCCTGACCCTGGGCACCGGTGGCCAGATGCCGGCCGAAGAGGCGGCGCTGGCCATCGAGCACGTTGATCTGAAGGTCAAGGTTTTTCCCGACCGCAAGGCGATCGAGGGGGACGCCACCCTGACCCTGCGGGCCAAGACCGACCTGGCCCGCATCGTGCTGGACCTGGACCGCGACCTGCCGATCAGCAGCCTGACCGTCGATGGCAAGGCTCTCCCCGCCTCGGCCTGGACCAATCCCGAGGGTCGCCTGACCATCACGCCGCCGCGCCCGCTGGCCGCAGGCGCCAAAACCGTGGTCCGCATCCGCTATGGCGGCGTGCCGCACGTGGCCGAAAAGGCGCCATGGGACGGTGGCTTCGTCTGGAAGACCGCCCCGACCGGCGAGCCCTGGATCGCCACGGCCGTGCAAGGCGACGGCTGTGACCTCTTCTGGCCGTGCATCGACTTCCCGACGGGCGAGCCGGAGCTGGTCGATTTCTACGTGACCGTTCCGGCTCCGCTGTCGGCTCCGGCCGGCGGCGTGCTGATCGACGTCGTGGAGAAGGACGGCTGGCGCACCTTCCACTGGCGCCAAAAGCATCCCGACACCTACGCCATCGCCCTGAACATCGGCCCGTACGAGAAGATCTCCGACACCTACAAGAGCCGGTTCGGCGACAGCTTCCCGATCGAATACTGGCACCTGAAGAGCGACGACCCGGCCAAGGTGAAGGCTCTGTTCGCCGAGTTCCCCCAGACCCTGGACTTCTTCGAGCAGATGATCGGCCCATACCCGTTCCGCTCGGAAAAGCTGGGCGTGGTCGAGACCCCGCACCTGGGCATGGAACACCAGACCATGAACGCCTATGGCAACGAGTACAAAAAGGACGTCTACGGCTACGACTGGCTGTTCCAGCACGAGTTCTCGCACGAGTGGTTCGGCAACCAGGTGACCAATGTCGACTGGGACGACATGTGGATCCACGAGGGCCTGGGCAGCTATATGCAGCCGCTCTATTCGCAGTGGTTGCACGGCGACATGGAATATATGGCGCGCCTGAACGCCCAGCGCGCCACCACCGTGAACAGGTTCCCCGTCGTCGCCGGCCGCGTCATGAGCGAGGACGACGTCTACAAGCCCGCAGGCGGCCCGGCCGGCGACATCTATTCCAAGGGCTCCAACATCATGCACACGCTACGCGCCACGATCGGCGATGAAGCGTTCTTCAGGTCGGTGCGCACCCTGGTCTATGGCCGGCCCGATCCGAAACCGGGCAACTTCCAGCCGCGCTACGCCACCACCAAGGATTTCATCCGCATCGTCAACGCTGCGACGGGCAAGGACTATCAGTGGTTCTTCGACGCCTACTTCTATCAGGCCAAGCTGCCGGAATTGCTGCAGACCCGCGACGGCGACGGCCTGGTGCTGAGCTGGAAGACTCCCTCGGGCAAGCCCTTCCCGATGCCCGTCGAGGTCAAGGTCGGCGACAAGCTCGTCACCTTGCCCATGGCCGACGGCGCGGGGCGGATCAAGGTCGGCGACACCGTGCCGGTGATCGTCGATCCAGCTTCCAAGATCCTGCGTCGCCAGCCCTATCTGGAAGAGTACCAGGCCTGGAAGAAGGTCACGGACGACGCGGCGAAAGCGGCCGCTGAAGCCGCCAAGAAAACTTAGAGCCCAACCTTGCCTCCGTCGTCGCAACCCGCCCGGCATGACGGAGGCCATGCGGACGCGATCGGTCATCTTTGGTTGACCCTGTTCCTTCACGGCTTGTAGTCCAAGTCCCAGTAAGGCTTTGCGCTCAAACCTGAGCTCGGAAAGCCATGCTGACGCCCAACCATGTCGTGACCACCGCCCGCGCCGTCCTGGTGGCCGGAGCCGTATCCGCAGCCATTCTGATGCTGGGTCCCTATCAGGGCCTGGAGCACGTGTTCGGCCTCAGCGACAAGGTCGCCCACGCCCTCGCCTTCGGCGCCCTGCTGGCCGTTTCGTTCATCGCCTTTCCGCGCATGCGCCGCCGCGACCTGGCGATCGCCGCAGTGATGCTGGGCGCGAGCGTCGAGGTGGCCCAACTGTTCACCCCCGGCCGCAGCGCCTCGTTCGGCGACCTGGCGGCCGACACGATCGGCGTCTGCGTGATCCACTTCGCCAGCCAGATCGAAGGCCTGCGCGCCTTGGCCCGTCAGCGCGGCGGCGCCAGCTTCAGCGACATCCTGGCCCAGGACCGCCGACGCGGCGCCCGACGCCTGGCGCCGGTCGCCAAGGCGGTGTTCTCACCCTCCACGCTCGCGTCGGACGTCGAACGCCCGGTCCGGTTCGCCAACCGGGCGTCGCAGCACTTTCCCTTGAGTCGTCGGTCGGCCTAGAGACCGAAAACCACCGACCACAGGGCGATATTGGCGATCGCCGTGGCGACCATGGCCCATCGCAGACGACGCCTGGCGCACAGTTGCCGGCCATGGGCGTCAAGCGTCGGATTGCTCAGCATCTAGAGCATTTTTCGAGCGAAGTGGTTCCGGTTCGCGTGGAGAAGAATGCGTCAAAACAAAAGATTAGAGCTCACGGCCTGACGCAGTCAGGTCGGGAAATGCTCTAGCCCTCTTCGCCAAGCCCCCGTCTCTGGGTCAGCTTGGCGGTGAGTCGATGCAAGTTGAGCCAAGGTGCTTTCCTGGGTGGCGAGATCACGCCTCCAGCTCGATGTCCCAATAGAGGTAGTCCAGCCAGCTGGCGTGCAGGTGGCCCGGCGGAAACCGGCGGCCGCGATCCTGCAGCTCGTGCATGCTGGGCCGGCGCGCCGTGTGGAACGGGTGCATGCCAGCCTCACGCGGTGTCCGGCCACCCTTGCCAAGATTACAGGGCGCACAGGCGGTGACGATATTCTCCCACGTCGTGCGTCCACCGCGGGAACGCGGGATGACGTGGTCGAACGTCAGGTCGTCCAGCGCCCCGCAGTACTGGCAAGAAAACCCGTCGCGCAAAAACAGGTTGAAGCGCGTGAAGGCTGGCGGACGGTCCTGCGGCACATACTGCTTCAGCGACACCACGCTGGGCAGCTTCATCTCGAACGAGGGCGAACGGACCACGTGGTCGTAGGTCGAGACCACTTCGACACGTTCGAGAAACACCGCCTTGATCACCTCCTGCCAGGGCCAGAGGGACAGCGGATAATAGCTCAAGGGCCGATAGTCGGCATTGAGCACAAGCGCCGGCATGCCGGACGGAGGACGGGACAGCACCTGCATCAGGGCCTCCCACTGGAGCCCGGAGGGCCCCAGCGAAATTGGAAGCCCGGAGGGCTCCAACGAAATTGGAAGCCCGGAGGGCTTCTGCGCAATGCGGGACCGGACAGGTCCCCATGAAGCGGATACGCGATCGGACTGAAGACGGGCCTCCTTCCCACGCATTCTCAGGAATCGCCATTCATTCCCGAACGCTCGGAAAGGATGGTCCAACTCCGCGACAGAACCAAGACATCCTTGCGCTAAGCCCCCGAACGATCGCGGTTATGGTCGCCTGCGGTCATCCACTCGTCCGGGAACTCGCCATGTCCTCGCCCGCCCTGCCCATGATCGCCCTGACCTGGCCCCTGGCGGCCAATCAGCCCTCGCGCCTGTTGCCCGGTGGGATCGACACTCCCGCCACCGCAGTGCGACCGGCCTTCAGGCGCTCGGCTAGCCTGCGGTGATCTCGACGATCTCGACCTCGCCGCCGGCGACCATGGCGGTGTCGCCCGCCGCCTTGCCCAGCATGGCCCGCGCCACCGGCGACACGTAGGACACCGAACCCTGGGCAGGATCAGCCTCGTCCTCGCCCACGATGCGGAAGGTCTGACGCCGACCGTCTTGGCGATCGAAGGTGACGGCCCCGCCAAACTGCAACACGTCCAGGGTAGGATCGAGTTCACGAAGTTGGGCGCTGGCTCGGCGGGCCGAATAGTAGCGCAGGTCGCGGGTGGCGCGAGCCATGGCGGTGCGATCCTGGGCGACGTCGCCCGCGGCCTGGGCGGCGCTATAGGCGGCGCGAGCGGCGGCAAGGCCCTCTTCCAGTTGCACCAGCCCTCGCGGCGTCACCAAATTGGGATGGGACGAGATCGGACGGTCCAACAGGTCGGCGGCGAAAGCTTCGCTGTCACCTTCCTTGGTGAAGGCCACGCTCATTGGCGCGCCGTCTGGGCTGGTGGTGAAACGGTCATGACTAGGAAATCCGGCCCGCGACGGGACGTTCCGCGACAGGAGCCTTGACCTAGTCGGCCCGTACGCCCTGATCAAGACATGCCAAAGCCGCCGGCGGGCAAACGCGGGCGGCTTTAAATTACTGCGGAGGCGGCGTCGTGTCGGCGGGACAGCGGGGGGATCCGCAAATCCCGTCGGTCACAAACGCTACCAGTTCAGAGGGCCACGCCGATCAAGGCGGCGGCGATGCCGACAGCCGCGGCCAGGAAGAAGCCGACAGCCATGCGGTCGAGCACGGTTTCGAAGGCGAAGAAAGTCTTGGTCATCACACACGTCCTTAGTGAGTTGGTTTGAGGCGGGTTCGGCTTGGGAGAACCGACCTGGTCCGATCTGGACAGTGCTTAGATAGCATCGATCTAAACGGCGTCAAGATAATCTTTGCAGCGTTTAGATGGATTTTAGGAACGGATGGAGTAACAGTGTCTGGGATGACAAAGTCCGCCTCCAAATCCTTGGCGCCAGAAGCCCGGCCCTATCACCATGGCGACCTCAGCCGCGCCTTGGTCGAAGCCGCCCAACGCATTCTTGAGAAGGACGGCCCGGCCGCGCTTTCGCTCCGGGCCGTGGCGCGCGAAGCCGGGGTCAGCCCTGCCGCGCCCTATCATCATTTCAAGGACAAGGGCGAGCTGCTGGAGGCCGTCGCGCATGAGGGCTGGACAGCGCTTGACGCGGCCCTGACCGCCGCCCGCCAGAAGGCCGCCGACGCCAACGAGCGAATGACCGGCCTGGGCGTGGCCTATGTCTGCTTCGCGCGCGACAACCCGGCGATCTATCGGGTGATGTACGACTGCTCGCGCGACAAGGATTCGCTGCCCGATCAGCTGAAGGACGACGGCGCCTATTGCCAGGTGCGCAACACGATCGACGAGCGCAGCGGCGGCACGGTCTCGGAGATCGACCTGGAACTGGCGACCATCGCCGCCTGGTGCGCTGGGCACGGTTTGGCCGAGATGATCGGCTTCAAGCAGTTCGATCCGTTGAAGGAGGCCCTTGGCGGCGAAGAGGCCTTTCTGCGCGCGGTGTTCGAACATCTGGGCATGTTCGCCAGGCTCGACCAAGGCTAACGCGGCTTGGCCTTCGCCACGCGTTTCGCGCCTTCCCCGACCGGCCTGCTGCATCGCGGCCATGCCTTCTCGGCCCTGACCGCCTTCGAGGCGGCGCGGGCCGAGGGCGGGCGGTTCGTGCTGCGGATCGAGGATATCGACGCCACGCGGAGCCGGCCGGACTATGACGCGGCGATCCTGGAGGACCTGGCCTGGCTGGGCTTGGCCTGGGAAGTCCCGGTGCGCCGACAGTCCGAGCACCTGGCCGGCTATCGCGCCACCATCGAGACCTTGCGCGCCAAGGGCCTGGTCTACCGCTGTTTCCGGACCCGCAAGGAGCTGGACATTGGCCGGGCGCCGCACGAGCCGGGGACGCCGTTCTCTGGCGCGCGCCTCCCGTCCGCCGAGGAAGCCGCGCGGTTGTCGCGAGGCGAAGCCTTTGCCTGGCGGCTGTCGCTGGACGCGGCCCGCTCGGCTTTGGGCGGGTTCGACGGCTTGAGCTTCGTCGAACACGGCGCGGGCCCCCACGGCGAGACCGGCCTGATCGCCGCCCGCCCCGAGTTGGCCGGCGACATCATCCTGGCCCGCAAGGACGTCGGGGTCGCCTATCACCTGGCCGTGGTGCTGGACGACGCCCTGCAGGGGATCACCCAGGTGATCCGCGGCCAGGACCTGTTCGAGGCCGCCCACATCCAGCGCCTGCTTCAGGCCCTGCTGGACCTGCCGACCCCGTCCTATCGCCACCACCCCCTGCTGACTGGCCCCGACGGCAAGCGCTACGCCAAGCGCGACAAGGCTCAGACCCTGCGCGACCTGCGGGCGGCAGGGGTGACGCCGGCCCAGCTGCGGGCGGAGATGGGGTTGGACTGAACCCGTGCTTGCGGCCATGGCGGCCCCGTGCTGCTGTCGCCCCGTTTTGAAAGCGAGGGTGACATGCGTCTGATCCTGGGAGCAGCCCTGGCTGCGAGTGCGTTGACCATGGCCAGCGGCGCCCACGCCGCCGCGCCGAAGTTCACGCCAGGCCCGTGCGCCGGCGACTACAGCGGCGTCGCCAACACGATCCAATGCGGTGTCCTGACCGTCGACGAGACGCGCGGCGGACCCGGCGTGCGCCGCGTCGCCCTGCCGGTGACCATCGTCAAGGCCAGCGTCCCGAGGCCCGGCGCCGTGCCGGTGATCTTCCTGCATGGCGGCCCCGGCGGCGGCGTGGTCGAGACCCTGGGCCGCACGCTGCGCAGCCCGGTCGCCAAGGAACTGGTCGGGGTCGATCAGGACTGGATCTTCTTCGACCAGCGCGGCGGCGGCCGCGCCTCGCCGGCCCTGGACTGCGGCGAGGTGGCGCTCAACGACGCCGGCCCGCTGAACGACGCGGCGCAGCAGCAGCTGGTCGCCTGCGCCCAGCGCTTCACCGCCTCGGGCGTCGACCTGAGCCAGTACAACGCCGAGGAAGTGGTCAAGGACATCCAGGACCTGCGCACAGTCCTGGGCCTGAAACAGGTTGACCTGATGGGTGTGTCCTACGGCACCCGCATCGCCTTGGCCGTGGTCAAGCACGCGCCGCAAGGGGTGCGGGCCGTGGTGCTCGACTCGCCTTGGACGCCGGAGGCCAAGTGGGCGCAGGGCGGGCCGGAGATGGTGTCGGACGCCGTGAAGGAAATCTTCAAGCGCTGCGCCGCCGACGCCGCCTGCCACGCCAAATACCCGCACCCAGCCGCCGATCTCGACGCCTTGGCCGGCCGCCTCCTGGCCGGTCCCCAGACGATCAACGGCCAGGTCTATAGCGCCGACGACCTGGGCGGCTTCCTGATGGACGCGGCCTATAGCGGCCCCGACGCCCGCGCCCTGCCCGCGACGGTCACCGAGTTCGCGGCCGGCGACATGGCCCGGCTGGACGAGCAGATGGCCGGCCGCAGCGGCTATGCCGAGGCCCAGCACCTGACCCATCTGTGCAAGGAGGAATTCCCCTTCGAAAGCGAGGCGGCGATGCGCCAGGGCGCCCAGCGCGACCCGGTCGCGCGGCTGCTGGAGGCCTCGATGGGGCGCTATTTCAGCGTCTGCAAGGCCTATCCCGTCGGCGCGCCCGACCCGGTCGAGGCCAAGCCGGTCAGCAGCGCCCTGCCGACCTTCTTCCTGGCCGCCGAGATCGACCCCGGCTGCCCGCCCGACGTGGCCAAGGCGGCGGTCGGCCGGTTCAGCCAGGGCCAGCTGTCGATCATCCCCAACACCACCCACGGCGTGTTCCGCAGCAGCGCCTGCGCCCGCAAGATGATCCGGGCCTTCCTGGCGGATCCCACCGCGCCGGTGGATCAGAGCTGTCTGCATCCCGAGCATGACCGGTTCGTGTTCGACCTGGACTAGAAGTCCTCCCCCCGTGGGGGAGGTGGTCGCGCAGCGTCCGGTGGGCGCCCTGTTGAGGCTTAGCCGGATTCGGCCCGGGTCGTTTCCGACGACGCCGACGGCGGGCGGGGCCTGCAACGCCAGGCTCCCCGGACACGCTGAAGTAACCCCCCCCTCCAGCCCAATTCCGCTCGATCGTCCCCCGCCGCCGCATCGGTCGCTGGCCATGCGCCCTTTCCGGTGCGGCGAGGTGAGATCAGGATACGGGAGGTTTAGCTGCGCCAGCGGTTGTGACGCTGACTATTTTTAGGGCTCTGATATTGCTGTGGTTGTGGTTCGGGATCATGGGGATGGAGCCGCCTCGATCCCCCTTGAGCGCCCCCCTTTTCGAACCCTCTCCCATGGGTAGAGGGTTCAAGAATGCCAGAACCCAAGCCCCATCCCGCCGCAACGGCGAGGCCGCGCCTTAAAGCCTTGATGGCGAGCTTGCGCCGAAAGCAGACGCTCTAGTGGGCCGAGAAGGGTGGCTAGCGGACGTTCACCCGACTTCGTGATCTGTCCTGCGAGCGAACACTGTAGCGGGCTGGAACGACCCGAATGAAACGGCACTCAGGAACCGGTCCCTGCCCGGCGAAAGCACGACCAGCCGCACATCTTCCACAGCCATCCCTTTCATCGCCGAAACATATTCGTGGCGGTTGACGATGTCGGTCAGCAGGATCGTGCCGGAAGGCCGGGTGACCCGAACCATTTCCTTCAATGCCGACAGCCGGTCCCCGGCATCCTCAAGATTGTGGAGGACCCAACTCGACGAGACGACATCGAAAGAACCGTCCGCGAACGGCAAGTGACGAGCATCGGCAGTTTCGACCTCAACCCGGTCAGACACCCCCGCAATACGAGCATTGTTGATCGGTGCGCCCGAGACGTTGGCTGACTGGTCGTTTGCAGACCAAATATCCACGCCAATCGCTCGGCCAGTGGTCAGTCGTCTGGCTGCCCCGATCAGCATCAGACCCCGACCGCAACCCACGTCCAGAACCTGTTCGCTGCCCCTCCATTCATGAAGATCGAGAATGGCCTCGGCATCACGAACCTTGTCGACAAGACTTCCCCGGATCATCAGCGCAAACATAAAGAGGGCGTAGATCGCGGGAATCAGAACGATGCTGCCGATCCAAACTCCCAGAGCCGGGGGCGCAAAGACGAAGGTGCCTACGCTGGCCGAAGCCAGCGCCATGCCCGCCAGCAAGAACGCGCGGACGAGACCCGGGGCATCAATCCCGAAGTGAGGTTTCTTCGAACTGTCCATTCGCTACTTCCGATCACGACAAGCCGCCGCCATAGCGCTTGCCGACGATGTCTTGATTGACCGCGTGGATGTCCGCAACGGGTCGGAAGCCGACATCATGCCCCGCGCGAACAACAGACCACAGACGGCGCGGGGGCCTCTCCCCCCACCCCACCCTTGACTCTCTCCCCCGCCGCGCCGAAACCCCGGCCTTATGATCAGCCGTTATTCCCGCCCCGAAGCCGTCGCCATCTGGTCCAGCCAGACCAAGTACAAGATCTGGTTCGAGATCGAGGCTCACGCCGCCGACGCCATGGCCGAACTGGGGGTCATCCCCAAGCGCGCCGCCGAGACGATCTGGGAGAAGGGCCGCGATGCGGTCTGGGATAGCGACCGGATCGACGAGATCGAGCGCGTCACCAAGCATGACGTCATCGCCTTCCTGACCCATGTGTCGGAGATCGTCGGCCCAGAGGCGCGGTTCCTGCACCAGGGCATGACCAGCTCCGACGTGCTGGACACCTGTTTCGCCGTCCAGTTGTCCAAGGCCACCGACCTGCTGATCGAGGACGTCGACCTGCTGCTGGTCGCGCTGAAGCGCCGGGCGCTGGAACACAGGATGACGGTGTGCGTGGGCCGCAGCCATGGCATCCATGCCGAGCCGATCACCTTTGGCCTGAAGCTGGCCGGCTATTATGCCGAGTTCCAGCGGGCTAAGGAAAGACTTGCGATGGCGAAGTTCGAGATCGCCACCTGCGCGATCTCCGGCGCCGTGGGCACCTTCGCCAATGTCGATCCGCGGGTCGAGCAGTACGTGGCCGACAAGCTGGGCCTGGTGGTCGAGCCGGTCTCGACCCAGGTGATCCCGCGCGACCGTCATGCGGCCTATTTCTGCGCCCTGGGCGTGGTCGCCTCGTCGGTCGAGCGGCTGGCCACCGAGATCCGCCACCTGCAGCGCACCGAGGTGCTGGAGGCCGAGGAGCCGTTCGAGATCGGGCAAAAGGGCTCGTCCGCGATGCCGCACAAGCGCAACCCGATCCTGACCGAGAACCTGACCGGCCTGGCCCGGCTGGTCCGCTCGGCCGTGACCCCGGCCCTGGAGAACGTCGCCCTCTGGCACGAGCGCGACATCAGCCACTCGTCGGTCGAGCGGGGCATTGGGCCCGACGCCACCATCCACCTCGACTTCGCCCTGCGCCGCCTGGCCGGGGTGATCGAGCGCTTCAACATCTATCCCGACAACATGGCGCGGAACCTCGACAAGCTGGGGGGCCTGGTGTTCTCGCAGCGCGTGATGCTGGCCCTGACCCAGAAGGGCGTGTCGCGCGAGGACGCCTATGCCGCCGTGCAAGGCAATTCGATGAAGGTGTGGCGCGGCGAGGGCCGGTTCATCGAGTTCCTGAAGGCCGACGAGGTGGTGTCCCAGGCCTTGTCGGACGCCGAGCTCGAGGAATTGTTCGACTACGGCTACCACACCAAGAATGTCGACGTGATCTTCAAGCGGGTGTTCGGCGAGCAGGCTTAGGTCCTTGTCCCTCCGGGAGGGGCGCAAGGCGGGCTTCCCGGCGGTCGTCGACGCGCACACGCGCGTCCTGATCCTGGGCAGCCTGCCGGGCGACGCCTCGCTGGCGGTCGCGCAATATTACGGCCATCCGGGCAACGCCTTCTGGCGGTTGCTGGAGGGGGTGCTCAAGACACCGCTGGTCGCCCTCTCCTATGAAAGCCGCCTGACCACCCTGCTGTCGCGCGGCGTCGGGCTGTGGGACGTCATCGCCGAGGCGAAGCGCCCCGGCAGCCTCGACGCCGCCATCGTCGACGCCGAGGCCAACGACCTCTTGGCGCTCGTGGGCGCCCTGCCCGCCCTGCGCGGCGTGGCCTTCAATGGCGGCACGGCGGCCAAGCTCGGCGGCAAGCTGCTGGGCGCCCGCCTGCCCACCCTGGCCCTGCCCTCCTCCAGCCCGGCCCACGCGGCGCGGTCTTTCGATGACAAGCTGGCGCTGTGGAACGCGATGAAGGCCTGGTTGGACTGAGCCACGCTACCATAGACGACTGACGCCGAAACCATCGAACACCGACTCGTTGGACACCAGCGTCATGGCCTCTGCGATCGCCTGGGCGATCAGCAAGCGGTCGAACGGATCCTTGTGCGGAATATCCATGGCGCCAGCCCGCTCGGCGTGACCGAGGGTGATCGGCAGGGGCATGAAGCCGCGCTCGGCGACCACGCGCGTGAAGTCGGTGGCGAGCGGCGCCGCCGAGGGCAGCTTGCCGAGGCGGAATTTGGTGGTGATCTCCATGGCCGAGACCGCCGAGACATGGACGGCGTTGCGCTCGTCCTCAATGGCCGCCCGGATCGGCGGCGACAGGTTTTCCGATCCCGCGACGAACCAGATCAAGGCATGGGTGTCGAGCAGGAGGTTCAAGCGTCGTCGCCGTTCCAGAGCGCCAACTCATCGTCGGGCAGCGGCTCGAAAAAGCTGTCGTCGAGCGCGACTTGGCCCTTCATCGAGCCGAATACCCGCTTGGGGCATGGCGGCTTGGCTGGCGTCAGCGTGGCCACCGGCGCCTTGCCGCGGGCGATGACAACCTCGCCGCCGGCCTCGACCTCGGCCAACAGGCGAGAGAGGTTTGTCTTTGCATAGTGAATAGTGACAACGGTCATGGGCGCCTCTCCTAGCTAACTAACTTAGCTAAGGCAGTTGAAAAGGCAATATGACGATATCGCCGAACATTACCGCATTTTAATCAGCGCGCCGTCTCCGACTAGGGCAGCATCCGCCGCCTATAGGGAAAGAGGTTTTTCCGCACATGCGCATGATCCTGCTGGCCGCCGTCTCGGTGCTCGCCATTTCGTCCACCGCCGCGTTCGCGGCCGATCCGGCCAAGCCGATGTACGGCGCCTGGGGCGTCGATCTGACCGGCGGCGACCCGAAGGTGTCGCCGGGGACCGATTTCGACAAATACGCCAACGGCGCCTGGGAGGCCCGCACCGAGATCCCCGCCGACCAGGGCTCGGCCGGGGTCGGCTACGATGTCTACAACCGCTCGCAGGACCAGCTGCGCACCCTGATCGACACCGCCGAGCCCTCGACCCAGATCGGCGCGCTGTTCAGGAGCTTCACCAACGAGGCCAAGGTCGAGGCGGCGGATGACAAGGCGCTGAAGGTCGACCTGGCCAAGGTGACAGCGATCGCCACCAAGGCTCAGTTCGTCCAGACCCTGGGCCGCGCCCATGGCGGCTTCGGCGGCGACATCTTCTCGCTGGACATCGCGCCGGACGCCAAGAACCCCGAGATCAACGTCCTCTATATCGGCCAGTCGGGCCTGGGCCTGCCGGACCGCGACTATTATCTGACCGACACCTTCAAGCCGCAGCTGGCCGCCTATACGGCCTTTGTCACCCGCGCCCTGACCATGGCCGGCCACCCCGCCCCGGCCAAGGCCGCCGCAGATGTCGTGGCCTTCGAGACCGTCATCGCCAAGGTCAGCTGGCAGGTCGCCGACCGCCGCGACATCGACAAGGTCTATAACCCCAGCACCGTCGGCGAGCTGGCCACCTACGCCCCCTTCCCGTGGGCCGCCTATCTGGACGCCTCAGGCCTGCCGGGCCAGACCAAGGTGATCCTGGGCGAGAAGACCGCCGTGCGCGACATCGCCAAGGTCTATGCCGACACCCCGCTTGAGACCCTGAAGGCCTGGCAGACCTTCCACGTCATCATGGAAACCTCGCCCTACCTGTCCAAGCGCTTCGTCGACAGCCGGTTCGAGTACGTCAAGGCCCTGTCCGGCCAGTCGGCCCTGCGGCCTCGCTGGAAGCGCGGCGTTCAGCTTGTGGACGGCAGCCTGGGCGAGGTGGTCGGCCAGACCTATGTCGCCAAGTACTTCCCGCCCTCGTCCAAGGCCCAGATGGTCGACCTGATCGCCAATCTGAAGACCGCCATGGCCGCCCGCATCCAGGCGGCGACCTGGATGAGTCCGGCCACCAAGGCCGAGGCCTTGACCAAGCTGTCGAAGATGAGCGTGATGGTCGGCTATCCCGACAAGTGGCGCGACTATTCGGGCCTGAAGCTCAATGTCGATGACCTGTACGGCAATGTCGCCGCCAGCCGGGCCTTCGAGTGGGCCTATGCGCGCGATGACTTGGGCAAGCCGGTCGACCACGGCAAGTGGGGCATGACCCCGCAGACCGTCAACGCCTACAACGGCGGGCTGGAGAACAAGATCGTGTTCCCGGCCGGCATCCTGCAGGCGCCCTATTTCGATCCGGCCGCCGACCCGGCGGTGAACTATGGCGCGATCGGCGCAGTGATCGGCCACGAGATCAGCCACGGCTTCGATGACCAGGGTCGCAAGATCGACGCCACCGGCAAGCTGCGCGACTGGTGGACCGCCGAGGACGCCAAGCGCTTCGACGCCCAGGCCGATGTGCTGGGCAAGCAGTACGACGCTTATGAGCCTGTGCCTGGCAGCAAGATCAACGGCAAGCTGACCATGGGCGAGAACATCGCCGACCTGGCCGGCCTGCAGGTGGCGCTGGACGCCTACCATACGTCGCTGGGCGGCAAGCCGGCCCCGGTGATCGGCGGACTGACCGGTGACCAGCGCCTGTTCCTGGCCTTCGCCCAGGCCTGGCAGGACAAGACCCGTCCCGATTCGCTGAAGCAGCAGATGGCGTCCGACCCGCACTCGCCGTCTTCGTTCCGGGTGATCGGCCCGACGCGCAATGTCGACGCCTGGTACGACGCGTTCGGCGTCAAGCCGGGCGAGACCTACTACCTCAAGCCCGAGGATCGCTCGCGGGTTTGGTAACGCCTATAAACAAAAGGGCCGCCCCGGTGGGGCGGCCCTTTTCGCATCTGGAAGGCGGCAGGCCCTACGCGCCGGCGATGATCTGACCGCGGGCCACGGCCAGCAGTTCGTCCATCTTGCGACGCACCTCGCCCTCGCCGACATTGACGCCCGAACCCTTGAGATCGCCGGCCACCTTGCGCAGCACATCCTCGTCGCCGGGCTGCTCGAAATCAGACTTCACGACGGCGCGGGCATATTCCTCGACCGTGGCCAGGCCCATCAATTCGGCCGCCCATTCGCCCAGCAGGCGGTTGCGACGGGCGGTCGCCTTGAATTCCTGATCCTGGTCGTGCGCGAACTTGCGTTCGAAACCCTGTTCGCGTTCGTCGAAGGTGGTCATGAAAGCCCCAATAGTCTCTAAGCGCGCTGCATATCCCTTGCCGGGCCAGTGGGCAATCACAAGCAACGCCGCAGCGCCTGCAATCCGGTCACAATCCCGAGGCCACGACTAGGGCCGTTTGCGCCAGGGACCGCGTTCGGCTAGTTTCGAGAGGACATTTTTCGTGAGCGGCCTTGAGTCGAACGCCGCGCGCCGCCATCCGCCGCGCGCGCTTTTCGTTTCTTCGGGCCGGGCGCGCTTCGCATTCAGAAGGGCCTCGACGAGAGCCATGACCACCCGCCGCAAGAAGATCTACGAAGGCAAGGCCAAGATCCTGTACGAGGGTCCCGAGCCCGGCACCCTGATCCAGTACTTCAAGGACGACGCCACGGCGTTCAACGCCCAGAAGAAGGCCGTGCTCGAAGGCAAGGGCGTGATCAACAACCGCATCAGCGAGTACATGATGACTCGCCTGAACGCGATCGGCGTCCAGAACCACTTCATCCGCCGCCTCAGCCTGCGCGAGCAGCTGATCAAGGAAGTCGAGATCATCCCGCTCGAGGTGGTGGTGCGCAACATCGCCGCTGGCTCGATCGCCACGCGCCTGGGCCTGGCCGAGGGCACGCCTCTGCCGCGCTCGATCATCGAGTTCTACTACAAGGACGACAAGCTGGGCGACCCGATGGTCTCCGAGGAGCACATCACCGCGTTCAACTGGGCCGCCACCCAGGAGATCGACGACATGATGGCCATGGCCCTGCGGGTGAACGACTATATGAGCGGCCTGTTCAGCGCCGTGGGCATCACCCTGGTGGACTTCAAGATCGAGTTTGGCCGTATCTATGAAGGCGACTTCAGCCGCGTGATCCTAGCCGACGAGATCAGCCCCGACAGCTGCCGCCTGTGGGACTCGACCACCAATGAGAAGATGGACAAGGACCGCTTCCGCCGCGACCTTGGCAATGTCATCGAAAGCTATACCGAGGTGGCCCGCCGGCTCGGCATCATGAAGGAAATGCCCACCGTCATCCAAGGCGGCGTGGCTTAGCCTAAGAACACCTTCTCCCAGAGGGAGAAGGAGGGGCCCGCGACGAAGTCGTGGGAGGATGAGGGGTTACGCCCTTCCCGTCGTGCCGGCACGCCGTCTGACGCCTTCACCCCTCACCCTCCCATGCTGCGCGCATGGGTCCCTCCCTCTCCCCTCCGGGAGAGAGTGAAAAGGTCAGGAAAGACATGAAAGCCAAGGTCCAAGTGTTCCTCAAGCCCGGCGTCCTCGACGTCCAAGGCAAGGCCGTCGAAGCCGCGCTGCACGGCCTGGGCTGGGCCGATGTGTCGGGCGTACGGGTCGGCCGCACCATCGAGTTCGACGTCACCGAGACCGACCCGGCCAAGGCCGAGGCCGAGGTCAAGGCCATGTGCGACAAGCTGCTGGCCAATACCGTGATCGAGAGTTACGCGATCAACTTCGGCTAGGTCGCGCTTAGCGGCAAGACGCCGAACCCTTGTCGACCAATGTGCTGGGCGCGCGCAACTGGCTGAAGTTCGGCGCGCCCTGCACGCCCCAGCCCGGGGCTGTGCTGGTGTTCTGGCGAGTCTCGCCGGGCGGCTTCCTGGGCCATGTCGCATTCTATGTCGGCGAGGACGCCACCAGTTTCTTCGTCTTGGGCGGCAACCAGTCCGACAGCGTCAGCGTCGCACGTCTAGCCAAGGACCGGCTGCTGGGCGCCCGCTGGCCCGCGACGGTGCCGATGGGCGCGGCCGAGGCGCGCATGGTGACCAGCGAGACGGCATTTTCAGTCGACGAACACTGATACCCTAGCGAAGCTAGACCATCGCCCCCATCCTCTTGCCACAGGCTGATGGGAGCGACAGCATGAGCGCGGACTGGCAACTGGCGGAGGTCAATATCGCCCGCCTTCGGGCGCCGATCGACGACCCGACGATCAAGGACTTTGTCGACAGCCTCGACCGGGTGAACGCCTTGGCCGAGGCCTCGCCCGGCTTTGTCTGGCGATTGAAGGGCGAGGGCAACAGCGCCGTCGATCTGCAGCCCTACGAAGACCCGATGATCGCCATCAACATGTCGGTCTGGATCGACATCCAGTCGCTAGGCGCCTTTGTCTATCGCGGCGACCATTTGCAGATCATGCGCCGCCGCGCGGAATGGTTCGAGCGCATGGACGTCTTCATGGTGCTGTGGTGGGCGCCGGCCGGTCACCATCCGACCATCGATGAGGCCAAGTCGCGCCTGGCGCTGCTGGAACAGCACGGCCCGACGGCCGACGCCTTCACGTTCAAGATCCCGTTCCCCTCGCCCGACGCGGCGCCGGTGGAGCCGGTGCTGGACAAGTGCGCGTAGCAGGCGTTCGCAGCCGCCCGGACGCCCCCTCCGTCACGATGCGTATTCGCATCGCACCACCTCCCCCGCCGCGCGGGTTAGGAAAGCTGACCTTCTCCTCCCTCGTGAAACGGGGGAGATGGCGGGCGTAGCCCGACGGAGGGGGCGTCGGCCACCGAACGGGCGCTGACAACCCACGCGAACGATGCTACAGGCCCGCGCCATGAAAGCCGCCGTCGTTGTCTTCCCCGGTTCCAATTGCGATCGTGACTGCAAGGTCGCCATCGAGCGCTCCGCCGGCGCCCGCGTCGAGATGGTCTGGCACCAGGAGACGGCCCTGCCGGACGACCTGGACCTGATCGTCCTGCCCGGCGGCTTCTCATACGGTGACTATCTGCGCTGCGGAGCCATGGCGGCCCAGAGCCCGGTCATGAAGGAAGTGGTCAAGGCCGCCAGCAACGGCGTCGCCGTGGTCGGGATCTGCAACGGCTTCCAGGTGCTGTGCGAGGCGGGCCTGCTGCCCGGCGCCTTTCTGCGCAACGAGAAGCTGAAATATATCTGCAAGCCGGTCGAGCTCGATATCGTTAACGGCCAGACCCGCTTCACCGCCGAATATGGTGAGCAGCGCGAGGCGGTGATGACGGTCGGCAACGGCGAGGGCAACTTCTTCGCCGACGAGGATACCCTGGACCGCCTCGAGGGCGAGGGCCAGGTGGTGTTCCGCTACAAGGACAATCCCAACGGCTCGGCCCGCGCCATCGCTGGCATCGTCAACGCCGGCGGCAATGTGCTGGGCCTGATGCCCCATCCCGACCGGTCGTTCGACCCCGACCTCGGCTCGGCCGACGGCGCCCTTCTCTTCCGCAGCGTGTTCGCCAGCGCCTGATCTGAATCTTCTCCTGCCCCACATAGCGGGGGAGGTGGCGCGGCGCCGATAGGCGGCGTGACGGAGGGGGCCTTGCGGCTTATCCGGTCCCAAAAAGCTCGGCGCTGGAACGCCCCCTCCGTCACGATGCGTAGTCGCATCGCGCCTCCTTCCTGGTTTCACGGGGGAAGAGAGCGTGCGATCCTCTCCGCAAGGTTGGCTGCTGGGGGATTCACATGAAAACGATTCTGTTACTCGCGACCGCGAGCCTGCTGCTGGCCGGAGCCAGCTTCGCGCAGACCGTGGCTCCAGGCAGCCTGCCCAGCGAGACCCCCGACGTCTTCAAGCTCGCCACGGATCGTCTCGACTACGAGCGGCGCGACGTGATGATCCCGATGCGCGACGGGGTGAAGCTGCACACCGTCATCCTCGTGCCCAAGGGCGTCAAGCGCGCGCCGATCCTGCTGACCCGCACCCCCTATGACGCCACGGCGATGACCTCGATCAACGCCACCACCCACCTGGCCGACGCTATCGACGGTTACGACCACCCGGTCGATGTGGTGATCGAGGGCGGCTACATCCGCGTCGTCCAGGACGTTCGTGGCAAGCACGGCTCGGAAGGCGACTATGTGATGAACCGGCCACTGAAGGGGCCGCAAAACCCGACGCAGGTCGACCACGCCACCGACACCTGGGACACCATCGACTGGCTGGTCAAGAACATCCCCGAGACCAATGGCAAGGTTGGAATCCTGGGCATCTCCTACGACGGCTTCACCACCCTGGAAGCATTGTTCAATCCGCACCCGGCCCTGAAGGTCGCCGTGCCGATGAACCCGATGGTCGATGGCTGGATGGGCGACGACTGGTTTCACAACGGCGCCTTCCGCCAACAGAACATGCCCTATATCTACGAGCAGGTCGGCAGCCGGAAGAACGAGGAGAAGTGGGCCTCGGGCGTGCATGACGACTACGACCTCTTCATGCGGGCCGGCTCGGCCGGGGCGCTGGGGTCGCAGATGGGGCTGGAACAGACCGGCTTCTGGCGCAAGATTCTGGCCCACCCGGACTATGACGCCTTCTGGAGCGACCAGGCGGTCGACAAGCTGCTGGGCAAGGAGCCGCTGAAGGTGCCGGTGATGGTGGTCGCTGGCCTCTGGGACCAGGAGGACATCTACGGAGCGGCCGCTGTCTACAAGGCGATCGAGCCCAAGGACACCGCCAATGACAAGGTGTTCCTGGTGCTGGGGCCCTGGAACCATGGCCAGCAGATCCACGACGCCGCCAGTCTGGGCGCGATCAAGTTTGGCGCCGACACCGCCCTGGAGTTCCGTCAGGACGTGCTGGGCCCGTTCCTGGCCCACTATCTGAAGGACGACGCCCCGGCCATGGACGTCGCGCCCGTCACCGCCTACGAGACCGGGACCAACCGCTGGCGCAAGCTGGAAGCCTGGCCCTCGGGCTGCGCCAAGGGTTGCGCGATCACCCCCACCCCGCTCTATCTCCACGCGGGCTTCAAGGCCGACTTCGTCGCGCCCCAGGCCCGAGAGGCCGCCGGCGAGGCGACCAGCGACGCCTATGTTTCCGACCCGGCCAAGCCAGTGCCCTATCGTGCTCGCCCCAGCCAGCCGACCGGCTATGTCCCGCCCCTGACCTGGACGCAATGGCTAGTCGATGACCAGCGCGAGGCCTCGGGCCGCACTGACGTGCTGACCTACACAACCAATGTGCTGACCGCGCCGCTGAAGATCAGTGGCGAGCCGATCGTCAACCTCACCGCGGCGACCAGCGGGACCGACGGCGATTGGGTGGTCAAGCTGATCGACGTCTATCCCGACGAGGTCCCCGGCGATCCAACGATGGGCGGCTATCAACTGCCTGTGGCGATGGACATCCTTCGGGGCCGCTATCGAGAGGGCTTCGCCCAGGCCAAGCCGATCAAGGCCAATGCGCCGCTGGGCTACCGCTTCGCCCTGCCCAACGCCAACCACGTGTTCCTGCCCGGCCATCGGATCATGGTCCAGGTGCAGTCCAGCTGGTTCCCGCTCTACGACCGCAACCCGCAGACCTTCGTACCCAACATCTTCCTGGCCAAGCCGGCCGATTACCAGAAGGCGACGGAGACGGTGTTCCACGCGCCGGGCAAGGCCAGCTTCGTGGAACTGCCGGTGGTGGGGAAGTAGGGCTCAGATCCTCCCCCACAGGGGGACAGGCTCAACGCCGGCTCAAGCTCTTGATCTTCACTGGTTGATCGAGGATCTGGCCCTTCATGTAGGGATCGTCGGCCTTGGTCACGGTCGGCGCGTCATGGATCTTGCGAACCACATCCATGCCCTCGACCACCTTGCCGAAGGCCGCGAACCCCTGGCCGTCCTTGTTGCGGGCGCCGCCGAAATCCAGGGCCGGATTGTCGCCCAGGCAGATGAAGAATTCCGAGCCCGCCGTGCCCGGCGCGCCTCGCGCCATCGAGATCACCCCGTCGGTGTGCAGAATCCCCGTGACCTTGGTGGTCTCGTGGGCGATGGCCGGCAGCGGGCTGTCGTCGCGGTTCAGCCCGCCCTGGATGACCCTGATGGTGGCGGGGTTGTTGTCGTTCTTCGGCGAGACCGTTCGGTAGAAGGCGCCGCCGTCCAGCAGATGCTGGTCGGCATAGGCCAGGAAATTGGCCACGGTGATCGGCGCCTTGGCCGGATACAGTTCGATGACGATCGGCCCCAGATCGGTGACCATTTGCACCCGGACGGGGGCAGCGCCGGCGGCCGTCAGCGGCAGGGCCGCGGTGAGCGCGAGCAAATGGCGGCGGGAGATCATGGAGCGGCTCGCTTCACGTCGGTATGGATGAAGTCATTTCCCTTGAACAACAGGGGCTCGTCCAGGGACTTGGCGAGGGCGTAGGTAAAACTGTCGCCGTAGTTCAGGTCGGCGTCGTGCCGGCCCTTGCCGTAAGTTCGCCGCGCCTCGGCTGCGGCATAGGCCTGCTCCGCCGTCACGGCGACGATCTCGATCCGCAGCTGAGCCAGGTCGCGATTCAACAGCGCGATGCCCGTCGAAACGCTGGTTCGCCGCATATAGACCTCGGCCGCCTCGACATAGGACGCCGCCGACATCCGGCGACGCTTGGCGCGGAGAAGCAACACATAGAAGGTGTCGCGCTCCGGTTCGCGCAGGGCGATGGCCAACAGGGCTGAGGTGTCGACGATCATCCGATCGGTTGACCGTTCTCGTCGTAAAGCTCAGCCTCGATCTCACGCCAGTCGCGAGGGTCGAGAATGGGGCGCGCGTCGAGTTCAGCGAAGAATGCCAGCTTGGCGGCCTCCTCGGCGGCCGACAGGGCATAGGGCGTTGAAAGCCGCGCCACCTTCTCCACCAACGCCTGATGGATCGCTTCGGTCAAACTTTCCCCTGTGATAACGGCGACCTGGCGAGCAAGGTCTTCGGTCTCCACCCTCTTGATGCTAATGCCCATTCTAGAACCGCCCTTGATGTTTCTAGAATATGGCGGAATCCGCCGGTCCACGCTAGAAGGCCCGCCCATGAGCACCTCGCCCGCCTTCCAGAAGTCCATGGCCGACACGGCCCGCGAATTTGGCCTCAACGCGGAGGAGTACGCCGTCGTCCTCGACCGCCTGGGTCGCGAGCCCAACTTGGTCGAGCTGGGGGTGTTCTCGGTGATGTGGTCCGAGCACTGCTCCTACAAGTCGTCGAAGAACCAGCTGAAGAAGTTCCCGATCACCGGCCCGCGGGTGATCTGCGGGCCCGGCGAAAACGCCGGCGTCATCGACATTGGCGACGGCGACGCCATCATCTTCAAGATGGAGAGCCACAACCACCCCTCCTACATCGAGCCTTATCAGGGCGCGGCGACAGGCGTGGGCGGCATCATGCGCGACGTCTTCACGATGGGAGCGCGGCCGATCGCCTTGCTCAACGCCCTGCGGTTCGGTGATCCCAGTCACCCGAAGACCAAGCGCTTGGTCGAAGGTGTTGTCGCCGGCATCGCCGGCTACGGCAATTGCGTCGGCGTGCCCACGGTCGCCGGCGAGACCAATTTCCACGCGGGCTATAACGGCAACATCCTGGTCAACGCGATGTGCGTGGGCCTGGCCGACGCCGACAAGATCTTCTATTCGGCGGCGCCGGGCGCGGGCCTCTCAGTGGTCTATTTCGGCTCCAAGACCGGCCGCGACGGTATCCACGGCGCGACCATGTCGTCGGCCGAGTTCTCGGAGGACTCCGAGGAGAAGCGCCCCACCGTCCAGGTCGGCGACCCCTTCGCCGAGAAGCTGCTGATCGAGGCCACTCTGGAGCTGATGGCCACGGGCGCCGTCGCCGCCATCCAGGACATGGGCGCGGCGGGCCTGACCTCCTCCTCGGTCGAGATGGCCGGCAAGGGCGGGGTCGGCATCGAGCTGAACATGGACATGGTCCCGCAACGCGAGACCGGCATGAGCGCCTATGAGATGATGCTGTCGGAAAGCCAGGAGCGCATGCTGGCGGTGCTCAAGCCCGGCCGCGAGCACGAAGGCCACGCCATCTTCGAGAAATGGGGCCTGGACGCCGCCGTCATCGGTGTCACCACCGACACCGGCCGCCTGGTGCTGAAGCACCACGGCGAGACGGTCTGCGACGTGCCCCTGGCCCCGCTGTTCGACGACGCCCCGCTCTATGACCGACCCTGGGTGCAACCGGCCCTACATCCGCGCCTCGACCCCGGCCAGATCCCCGCCCCCGCCGACTGGACCGCCGCTGTGCTGAAAGTGGTCGGCAGCCCCGACATGGCCTCCAAGCGCTGGCTGTGGGAACAGTATGACCGCCACGTGATGGCCGACACCCTGGAAGACAGCGCCACCGGCTGCGACGCTGGCATCGTGCGCATTCACGGCAAGGGCAAGGCCATCGCCGTGACCAGCGACGTCACCCCGCGCTATGTCCAGAACGACCCCTATGAGGGCGGCAAGCAGGCCGTGGCCGAGGCCTGGCGCAACCTGACGGCCGCCGGCGCGACGCCGATCGCCATCACCGACAACCTCAACTTCGGCAGCCCCGAAAAGCCCGAAACCATGGGCCAGATCGTCCGCGCCACCGACGGCATGGCCGAGGCCTGCCGGGCGCTGGATTTCCCTGTCGTGAGCGGCAATGTCAGCCTCTACAACGAGACCAACGGCGTCGCCATTCCGCCGACCCCAACGGTCGGCGGCGTCGGCCTGCTCGATGACTACGATCTGCGCATGGGCTTCGGCAACGTGGCCGAGGGCGACACGCTGGTGCTCATTGGCGAGACCCACGGTGAACTGGGCGCCTCGATCTATCTGCGCGAAATCCTCGGCCGCGAGGATGGCGCCCCGCCGCCCGTCGACCTGGCTCTGGAGCGCAAGAACGGCGACTTCGTCCGAGGCCTGATCCCCACCGGCCTGGTAGCGGGTCTGCACGACCTGTCGGACGGCGGCCTGTTGATCGCCGCCGCCGACGTGGCCCTGGCCAGCAAGGTCGGGATCACGCTCAACGCCGCCAGCCACGCCCACGCCCATCCCTACCTGTTCGGCGAGGACCAGGCCCGCTATCTGGTCGCCACGCCCGATCCGGACGGCCTGCTGCTGGCGGCCAAGGAAGCGGGCGTCCACGCCAACCTGGCCGGCGTGGCCGGCGGCGACGCCTTCGCTTCGAGCGACCTTTTCAGCATTCCCATTGAGACCCTGCGCGCGGCCCACGAGGCCTGGATGCCGGGCTTCATGAACGCCCCCGCCTAAGGAAAACACCCCATGCGTGAGTTCTCGATCCTCGCCGCGGCCAGCCTGGCCCTGTCGCTGCTGGTCGCCTGCGCCCCCGCCGCCTCCGGTCCGGCCCTTTCTTCGCAAACGGGGGCCACCCAAAGCGCCGACGCCTCGTGCTCGACGCGCGGCGGAACGATGCAGCCCGTCGGCCGGATGCAGCGCCAGACCTGCGTCTTGCCCTATGCCGACGCCGGCAAGATGTGTTCCGACAAGGCCGATTGCCAAGGCTCGTGCATCGCCGACGGCAACGCTGAGTCCCAGGCCGCGACCGTCGGGCAGTGCCAAAGAACCAATGTCCAGTTCGGTTGCTACGCCAAGATCGTGGCCGGCAAGTCGACCGGCACGATCTGCGTCGACTAACCCACAAATCCGTTCATCCCGGTGAAAGCCCGGACCCGAGCCGAGTCCACCGTTGGCTCAGAGCGAAACCGCCAGGCTCAGCTTGGGTCCCGGCGTTGGCCGGGGTGAGTGGAAGATAGGGGTTGCGAGAGCGGATCATTCGGACCGGCGAAGATCACGGGATCGGCGTTGTTTTGGTCGGTGGACTGATTGATGAAGCCAAGGTCGTCGGCCGATCGCAGGGGCGGCCGGGCCGCCTCCAGCGCTGGCGGATCGTCACCGCGCCGAAACCACTGCACGAGTTTCCAGAGCCAGGTCAGGATCATCGCTTCCCCCCGAAGCCGTGGCCTCAGCGCCGCGTTCGGCGTCCCGGCCTGTCGCGCCATGACGGCGTTCGACCAGCTAAACACAGATCGACGCCGCGCCCTAGCTAGCTCGACGATCTGGCTGGTCAGACCCTCGGCGGCGAAGTGTCGGTTGCCGAACGCCAGCGGCGCTGGTGAGCACCGGCGCGAAGTCTCAACCAAGATCGCGCAGCACACAGTCATGGCGGACCGGTCGCGTCTGATAGGGCTGTCGGCCCCCACGCTACAGGGTCGGCGAACAGGCTGACGTGCTCGGCGTCACGATGCTGCGTGGGGCGAGACTATCTTTCGGTGGAGGCGTAAGGGTTGGGCGGGAACGAAAGCCCCGCCCTGGCCGCTTGCCCGAAAACGAGGAACGGCCCCATGACCACGATCGCCAACCTGGACGAGTTCATTCTCGAGGAAACCGAGGACGGCATCTTCCTGACCGTCACCGGCGACGACGAGACGACCCTGAAGCTGAAGGTCACGCTGGATGACCTCGAGGAGATCGTCGAGGTCATCGACGAGGTGTTCGGACTGGAAGAAGACGACTCGGAAGAGGTGGACGAGACGGCGGGCTAGAGCATTTCCCGACCTGACTGCGTCAGGCCGTGAGCTCTAATCTTTTGTTTTTACGCATTTTTCTTCACGCGAACCGGAACCACTTCGCTCGAAAAATGCTCTGACGGCTCACGCACTTGCCCCCGCCTGACCGCTCTCGCGGTCTGTCCACCCCCACGGGGGGGGCGGAGCACCGTATGGTTCGAGCTCTTCCCCCTTTGGGGGAAGACGATCGCGAAGCGATCCGTAGGGGGCAAGTGACGCCCCCTACACGCCGCCCATTACGGCATCAAGACCGTGTCCACCACGTGGATCACGCCGTTCGACTGCATCACGTCGGGAACCGTGATCATCGCCGAGCCGCCCTTGGCGTCGGTGACCTTCCAGCCCCTGCCGGCCTTGCTGACCGTGAGCTTTTCGCCCTGAACGGTGGTCAGCATCGCCTTGCCGCCGTGCGCCTTGGCATTGGCCTTCAGGTTGGCGGCGGTCATGCGACCGGCAACGACGTGATAGGTCAGGATCTTGGTCAGCGTCGCCTTGTTCTCGGGCTTGATCAGGGTTTCGACCGTGCCGGCCGGCAGCTTGGCGAAGGCGGCGTTGGTGGGGGCGAACACCGTGAACGGACCGGGGCCCGACAGGGTGTCGACCAAGCCGGCGGCCTTGACGGCGGCGACCAAGGTGGTGTGATCCTTGGAGTTCAGCGCGTTCTGCACGATGGTTTTGGACGGGTACATGGCGGCGCCGCCGACCATGACGGTCTTCTCGTGCGCCATCGGCGTCGGCTTCATCTGGGCGGCGACATGGGCGAAGGTCGGGGCCGCCGAAAGTGTCAGCGCGCCGACGGCGGCGAGCAGCAGGGTCGTCTTCATGGGGGTGGGCTCCGGGTGGTCCTCGCCCCTGATCGAGGCGACGGAGCTACGGGCGGCGGCTGCCGAAGGATGTAATTCTTTTGAAAGCCGCGCCAGGACGCCTCCTCCGTCACGATGCGCATCCGCATCGCGCCGCCTTCCCCGTTTCACGGGTGAGGAGGAAGCTGAATGATCTTTCTCCTCCCCCGTGCAACGGCGGAGGAGGCGGCGAAGCTGACGGAGGGGGCGTCACGCGCCGACCGACCTACCGCCCGGCCGCCTTGCTGATCGCGTCCAGATCATCGTCCAGTGCGCGCGTCGCCATCACCACCGTCGTCACCGCGTGCTGAAAGAAGTCCCGCGGCACGGTCTCGAAATCGTCGGTGGGCTGGTGGTATTCGGCGTGGTCCTCGACGCCGAAATAGACCCAGGGGACCTTGGTGGCGGCGAAAGGTCCCTGGTCGGACTGGTCGGTCCAGTTGTCGTGCTTGCCGTTGGCGTCGGTGTCGTGGCCAAGCTTCAGGGTCAGCGGCGCGGACTTGGCGACGCGCTCCAGCACCGCCTTCAGCCAGAGCTGCGGGCCAGCCCCACTGACATAGAGTTCGCCCTCGGCGTTCTTGCTGATCATGTCGAAATTGACCTCCAGACCAAGCGTGTCCAGCGGCACGGGCGGCTTCTCGACGAAGGCCTTGGCGCCCCGGAGGCCGCTTTCCTCGCCATCGAAAGCGACGATCAGCACCGTGTGACGCGGCGGCCGCGCCTTGAACGCCTCGGCCACCGCCAGCAGGCCCGCCACGCCCGAGGCGTTGTCGTCGGCGCCGTTATAGATCTTGCCGTTCTTGATCCCCAGGTGGTCGTAATGGGCCGAGACCACCAGAACCTTGTCCGAGCTCGACGTGCCTTGGATGCGAGCCACCAGGTTGACGCCGTGCAGAATCTTTCCCAGCCGGCTGGTGAAGGTGAACGGCTGCTCGAACGTCGCGCCCTGCGGCTTCAGCCCGATCTGGCCGAACCGCTTGACGATATAGGCCCGCGCCCTGGCCCCGCCCGGCGTGTCGACGCCCCGGCCTTCCATGTCGTCGGCGGAGAGGATGCGGACGTCGTCGAGGGCGTGGACGCCGGGATTGGGCGCAGCGGTGGCGTAACTGGCGGTCGAGAGCGCGGCTAGGAGGGCGACGGAAATCAGGTGGTGACGCATGTGAGACATCCCGGTGACCACGTCTTCATGCCGCGCGTCGTCCGGGATCGCCAGTCGAGAAATGACAGCTCCGGCCCAGCGCGCATTTCCATCGTACGCCCGTTCTTAAGGTTTACGCGGCATAACCAAGGCGCAGAGATTCGGAGTCTTCCGCCGTGCCCATGTCCCCCGCCGACCTCGAAGCCCGCCTCAACGACGCGTTTCCCGACGCGGAGATCGTGCTGACCGACCTGGCGGGCGACGGCGATCACTACAAGGCGCGCATCGTCTCGCCGGCCTTCAGGGGCCTGAACCGGGTCAAGCAGCACCAGATGGTCAACCGCGCCCTGGCCGATGTGCTGGGCGGCGCGCTGCACGCCCTGGCGCTCGAAACCGCCGCGCCTCCGGAATAGCCCGGTGCGCTACCGACCCTTCGGCAATGCGGGCGTGGCGGTCTCGGCGATCTCGCTGAGCCTCCAGGACCAGCCGCGCCTTAAGGCCGACGACTGGCGCAAGCTGATCTTCGCGGCGCTGGAAAATGGCATCAACAGCTTCGAGTTCGACGGCGTGTCGCCGGCCCTGATGGAAGGCGCGACCGAAGCCTTCTCCACGGTCGAGCGGCGGCTGCTGTTCATCGGCTGGCGGCTGCGCGCCCAGAGCGACCGGGCGTTGAAGGCCGAGGCGATCCACGACATGATCGAACAGGCGCTGGACCGCACGGGCCTGGGCTATCTGGACGTCGCCACGATCGACGATCCGGACGCCAATGATTTCCCGACCGAGACCCTGGAACACCTGAAGGCCGTCCGTAGCGCGCGGCTTGTCGGCACCCTGGCGGTGGCCGGCGGGGGCGACAAGTTCGACGCCTATGTGGCCTCGGGGCTGTTCGAGGCCATGGCCACGCCGTTCAACCTGGCTTCGGGCTGGGTGGAGCGCAATCGCGTGCGCGCGGCCATGGGCCGTGAGATCGCGGTGGTCGGGCTAGACTTCTGGCCCCACGCCCTGCGCGACGATCGCAAGGCCTTCCTGCCAAAGCCGTCGCTGTGGCGTCGCCGCACCGACCCGCTGGCCGATGTGGGCGGCTACGCCTTCCTGCACGACACCCACGGCTGGACTCCGCAGCAGATCTGCCTGGCCTACGCCCTCACCGAGCCCTCGCTGGCCACGGTGCAGATCACAGCCAGCACGCCGGCCGAACTGGCCGATCTGGCCGCCATCGCCGAGCGAGACCTGCCGACCGGCTGCTCGGCCCAGATCGAAATGGCCCGCTTTTCGGCCCAGGAAGCCGAACGCAACAAGCGTCGGGCCTGACGATCGGAGCCAGGCCCATGGGCCTGTCCCCGATCGTTGCAACGCCCTCGCCCTTGACCCGGACCGCCCTGGCGCCTAGCTGAGAGGCTACGCCAAGGATCTTCCCCCATGACCGACGTCACCGCCGAAGCCGCCGCCTCGCCCGCCCTGGCGTTCATCGCCAAGACCGTGGCCGAAAACCCCGTCGTGCTGTTCATGAAGGGCGTGCCGGATCAGCCGCGCTGCGGCTTCTCGTCGATCACCGTGCAGATCCTCGACCATCTGGGCGTCGAGTTCATCGGCGTCGACGTGCTGCAGGACGACGAGTTGCGGGCGGGCGTCAAGGCCTTCACCGACTGGCCGACCATTCCCCAGCTCTACATCAAGGGCGAATTCGTCGGCGGCAGCGACATCGTCCGCGAGATGTTCCAGTCGGGCGAATTGAAGACCCTGATGGAAGAGCAAGGCCTGATCGCCGCTTGAGACCGCCTTCGGCGGGCTCACCTCTCTTAGCGAACGCGCGCCCTTGTCCCGAAACCGCCCACACTTTCGGGGCGCGCGCTTGAGCCGGGTCTTCGTCCCGGCGGGCGACGCCTTTCAGCTAACCTTCGAACCGAAGGCGTCGGAGATCGACGCCAATGGCCACGTCAACAATTGTCAACACATTCACAAGTTGGCCAGATCGGGCTAACGCTCTGTATTGAATAGACAATGCTGACTGCACAGTCGGCGATAGCTTGCTGAGGCGACGTTGTCGTCTGCCGCAAGCCCGGAAGCGGACTTTCGAACTTCTGAAGGGTGGAAAAAAGAAACTGGCCCCCGCGCCAGAGGTGGCCAAACCAAGGCCGATTCTGGTCGCCATCAAGGGCAGGAACCACCCTTTGTAGGCGGTTGGACCGCCCAACGACGCATTGAATGTCACGCCACCTGTCGCAGAATGGCGACGCGGCGGAGTCGTATGGCGGTCGCCACGAACCAGCTCATGAGCACGGCGACGAAGAGACGGTTCGTCAGTCCATAGGGCGCGCCTCGATGCAGGGTCAGGAACTGGGCGATGAACGCCGTGAGCAAGGCGATCGCCAGAGCCAGGCCGATCCAGCGATAGCCGCGCCACTCCTCGCTCTGGTGAAAGCTGACGGCGAAAAGCAGCGAGCACAGGATCACGCTGACCACGTTGACCAGGAAGCTGGCGGTGTGGATGTTGCCCGTTATTGTCGTGGCCGCCGTTTCAAGATCGGTGGGAAACGTCGCCGTCGTCAATAGGCCCACCGTCGCGACCCACAGCAGCAGCACCGCTGCACGGCCCGGCAAGGATCTCGGACCGGCCATGGCCATTCCTATTCCTAGCGTCAGGCAGCCCACGGCCAGCGCCACGAAGGCCGTCGTCATCACCCAGCCAAGACGTCCGACCGCATAGTCGCTGATCATGTGGTCTACGGGTGTGTAGTCCGGCCGCAGACCATGCAGAAGGACAAGCACCACAATGAAATAGCAAAAACAGCCGGTCGCGATCTCGGCCCACCGCCTGGACCAAGCGAGCTGACGATCGGTTATTGGGTTACCCATGATCCGTCCCCGCTCGGCGCAATGCGCTCTCCCTAGGGAGGAGCACAGAGTGGGCGGCGGAATCCAAGAGCGACCTACGCGTGTGGCGAAGCGCTCGCAATAGCGGCTGTGTCTGAAAACCCGCTCAAACGGATAGTCGAAATGTCCGCAACGGGTCGAAGCGAGAAATTGGCCTAGCGCCCGGAACTGTTCCTTCCCGCAGCATAGTTAACAATGGCCATGTCAACAACGTGGTCTATCTGGCCTGGGTCCGGACCTGGCGATCGCCCATTGGGACGCCTGGGCCTTGCCCGAAGAGCGGGCGGGATGGAGCTGGGTGGCGCGCCGGCATGATCGACTACCGCCGCGAACTGCTGCCCCACAAGACCGCCACAGGCTACACCTGGGTGGGCGACCTGAAGGGCTGAGCTAGAGCATTTTTCGAGCGAAGTGGTTCCGGTTCGCGTGAAGAAAAATGCGTCAAAACAGAAGATTAGAGCTCACGGCCTGACGCAGTCAGGTCGGGAAATGCTCTATTGTTGCGTCACGGGATTGAGCACAGCCAACCGCCCCCGCCTGACGACACCAAGCTCCTCATAGCTAAACCGAAGCTCGACCGCCTCCGCCGCCTCGTGGCAGCCATCCACGCGCTTGCGGGCAAAGGCTACCGTCGGCGGCAAGGCTGCGTGATCGAGGTAAAAGGTGAAATCCTCCTTGCGCGTGCAGCCGCTGGAAGTCACGCGCAGAACCAAGCCGTCGCGAGTGGCGGTGATCGCCTCCAGCGCTTCCAGCTCGGCTGTTTCGCCCGTGGGGCCCGCCACCAGGGTGATTCCTCGTGACGCCGCGCAGCCGCCCAGGGCCAACAGGAGCCCGGTCGCCAGCAGTCCGCGTCGATCGAGGGTCATGCACGCCTTGGCATTAGAGAGAAACTCCGCCCTAGTTTGCCCACGGCTTGGCCGCGCGCAACCGACGAGGACCCGAGTGCTCCGTAAAATCGCTTCGATCGCCGCCGTGGCCTTGTCCCTGGCCGCTGCCTCGCCCGCCTTCGCCGCCCACTACGGGGCGCTGGATGCAACGGCCGCCCAACTGATGAGGCAGGGCAAGATCCCGGGCCTGGCCTTCGCGGTGATCGAGCACGGCAAGGTCGTGCACGTCTCGGCTCAGGGCTTTCGCAATGTCGAGAAGAAGCTGCCCCTGACGCCTGAAACGATCATGTACGGCGCCTCGATCAGCAAAGCCGCCTTCGCGCAGTACGTGCTGATGCTGGTGGATGACGGCAAGATCGATCTCGACACGCCGATAAAGACCTATCTGCCAAAGCCGCTGCCCGACTATCCGCGCTACGCCGACTTGGCCGGCGATCCGCGCTGGGAAAAGATCACCCCGCGGATGCTGCTGACCCACAGCTCGGGCTTGGCCAACCAGCGGGTCTATGACCCCGACAACAAGCTGCGGTTCAACCTGGAGCCTGGCACGCGCTACGCCTATTCCGGCGAGGGGATCAACCTGATGCAATTCGTCATCGACGAGGGCCTCGGGCTGAAGGTCGGCGACGAGATGCAGCGACGCATCTTCGCCCCCCTCGGCATGACCCGCAGCAGCATGATCTGGCGCGACGACTTCGCCGGCAACCTGGCCGACGGCTACAAGGCCGATGGGTCGTTCGAGGACCATGACATGCGGGGCAGCGTGAAGGCCGCCGGCTCGCTGGACACCTCGATCCACGATCTCGCGCAGCTGGCCGCCGCCATGGTCTCGGGCAAAGGCTTGTCGGTGAAAGCGCGGGCCGAGCGAACCAAGGCCAGTTTCCCGATCGTCGGCGCCCACCAGTTCCCACCGTTCCGGATCGTCGACAATCCAGACAATGCGAAGATCGGTCTGGCGGCCGGGATCGGCGTGGTGGTGTTCGACGGCCCTCAAGGCCACGCCTTGTACAAGGGCGGCCACAACGACATCACCGACAATCAGCTGATCTGTGTCGAACGCGGCCAGCGCTGCATCGTCATGCTGACCAACAGCGGCGTCGGGGCGCGGCTCTTCCCGCCCCTGGTGAAGGCGGCGCTTGGCGACGTGGGGATGCCGTGGACGTGGGAGTATAATCCGGTGCTGCCGGTGGCGGCCCCTTAGGCTTGGCCTTTGGCCAAATTCTCGCGCAAGCGATTAGCCACGTCGCCCAAGGTAATCCGCGAGAGCGAGCCGTGGACGTCAGGCGCGCCCGTGGCGGCCATGGATTGGGCCAGGCCAGCGGTGAAGTCGGTGATGGCGGTGATGTGCTGAGCCAGCATGTCGACCATGTGCAGCTCCTGCATCACCTTCATCCGCGACTCCATCGGCACTTCCTCGAGGATCTGGCCCAGCGCGCCGTCGAGGTGGCCGCACGACACCGCCGCGATCGACATCTCCGCTGACAGGGCTTCGAGCACGTCGACCATGCTGGTGGTTTGGGTCTTCTCAAGCGTGACGGTCATGGCTTTCCCCTTGGCGTTTCAAGCAGATAACGCCGTGCGCCTTGTCGCCTGGTTAAGGACACGCGCCTCGGCGAGGCGGGGTGACAGATTGTCGCGGGATCAGTCGAAGATGTCGAACAGGTCGAAGCGCTTCTTCTTGCTCTGGCCGCCCTGGTCGTAGCGCCGGTCGTCATCGCGCCGGTCGTCGCGCGGCTCGCGGGGCCTGTCGTAATCGGGCAGGCGGGGTTGGGCGACACGCGGCTCACCCCGCTCCATGGCCATCAGCTTTTCCAGCTCGCCGCGGTCCAGCCAAACGCCCCGGCATTGGGGGCACATGTCGAACTCGACGGTGGCGCGCTGCACGGCCTGCATGGAGGCGTCGCAATTGGGGCACATCAGAAGTGGCATGGGCGGTCCTGGTTCCGTGGATGGAACGGGTGCTCTCGATGCTGATCCGGAACGCGGGAGGGGGACAACCGGACCCAGACATCGAGAACACCCGATGCGGTCCGACATCACGAGTGCTTGCATCACTCGCCAGAGGGGCCCGGCCCGCATGCTGTAACTGGGAAGGCGCGGCGCCGGTTTCAAGGGCGCGACCCGATACGAAAAAGGCCCCGGTTTCCCGGGGCCTTTCCGATCGTTGCGAAGGCGACGCGTCTTACGAGGCGTAGAATTCGACGACGAGGTTGGGTTCCATCTTCACCGGATAAGGCACTTCCGACAGTTCCGGGATCCGGACATAGGTCGCGCTCATCGCCTTGGCTTCGACGGTGACATACTCGCAGAAATCGCGCTCGCCCGAGGCCAAAGCTTCGATGACCAAGGCCATGTTGCGCGACTTTTCGCGGACGCTGACGACGTCGCCCGGCTTGACGCGGTAGGAGGCGATGTTGACGCGCTTGTCGTTGACCAGGATGTGGCCGTGGTTGACGAACTGGCGGGCGGCGAACGGGGTCGGCACGAACTTGGCGCGATAGACGATGGCGTCGAGGCGCGACTCCAGCAGGCCGACCAGGTTTTCAGCCGTGTTGCCCTTGCGGCGCGCGGCTTCTTCATAGGTGCGGCTGAACTGCTTTTCGGTCAGGTTACCGTAGTAGCCCTTCAGCTTTTGCTTGGCGCGCAGCTGCAGGCCGAAGTCCGAAACCTTCTGCTTGCGGCGCTGGCCGTGCTGGCCGGGGCCGTAGGACCGCTGGTTGACCGGCGACTTGGGCCGGCCCCAGAGGTTCTCGCCCATGCGGCGATCGATCTTGTACTTGGCGCTATGGCGCTTGGACATGTGTAGCTCTTCTATTCGATCCGGGCCGGCGCCCCTGCTGGCAGGGGCACGATCTCAACGGCGGCGTCGCATCAATCCGTCATGTGGTCTTCTCGCCAAACGGCAAGCCGCTGGCGAGAAGGCGCGGTTTATGGCGGAGGGGATGCGGGGAGTCAACGGGTGTAGGACCTAATCATCCTGCTGGGCGCCGTGCCTTATCCGGATGATGACCACTGCCTCAAGCGTCACCTGATAGCGCAGAATATAGGGTGGAATGGCCGTGAATTCTCTCAGGCTTGGCCCGATCGATCGGGTTCGCTCGGGATGCTCGCCAAGACTGTCGCCAGCCCGCTTGAGCCGAATGGCCATACGTTGGGCGGCGAGTGGACTGAACTGGCCTATATAGGCCCGGAGCGCCGCCAAATCCGAAAGCGCTCGGCGCGTCCAGATTACTTGAACCACGACGCCGGTGCTGGCTTTTCGTCAGCTGCGCCCCAAGTGTCTAGCCAGGCTGCCACCTCAGCATGAGGCACCACCCGTCCAGCCTCTAGGTCCGCTAGACCTTCGGCGTCAGCAGCTGTTTCCGACTCGTCATCGACTTGATCGAAGATTGAGGGTTCGGGGGTCATGGTTTCGACCGTATCACGACGACGGCGCCCCTCAAAGCTGCCTAAAGCCTGGCCGCGTGCCATGCCACGTGCTCACCGATGAAGGTGGCAATGAAGAAGTAGCTGTGGTCGTAGCCTTCTTGGCGGCGGACGGTGACCTTGCGGCCCGCTTTGGCGGCCGCGGCTTCTAGCAGTTCGGGCTTCAGCTGGTTTTCGAGGAAGTTGTCGGCCAGGCCTTGGTCGATCAGGATCTCGTCGAAGGCGGCGCCCGCGCCGTCCTCGATCAGGGCGACAGCATCATGGGCCCGCCAGGCGGCGCGGTCCTCGCCCAGATAGGCGGTCAGGGCCTTGTCGCCCCACGGGCAGTTCAGCGGCGAGACGATCGGCGAGAAGGCGCTGACCGACTTGAAGCGGTCGGGGTTGCGCAGGGCGATCGTCAGCGCCCCGTGGCCGCCCATCGAGTGGCCGAAGATCCCCCGCCGGGCCGGATCTAGCGGGAAGGCGCCGTCGACGGCCTCCAACAGGTCCTTGGTGACGTAGGAATACATCGAGAAGTGCGACGCCCACGGCGCCTGGGTGGCGTCGACATAGAAGCTCGCCCCCTGCCCCAGGTCATAGGCCGGATCGTCGGCCACCCCTTCCCCTCGCGGGCTGGTGTCGGGCGCTACGATGGCGATCCCTTGCTGGGCCGCGTAGGCGTAGACGCCAGACTTGGTGGTGAAGTTGTCCTCGGTGCAGGTCAGGCCCGACAGCCAGACGAGATAGGGGAATGGTCTCTTCCCGCAATTCTTGTCTGGTCCAGGCGTCCAGACGGTGAACTTCATTGGCGTGCCGGTACTGGCGCTGTCGTGCTGGCAGTAGCGCAGGGTCCCGCCTTGGGTGCGGTGGGTGGCGAGGGTCTCGAGGTTGGACATTTCGGTACCTGACCAAAGATCCCCAATCCGCTCATCCCGGCGAATGCCGGAACCCAGATTCAGCCTGAGCGGTTGGTGGGTTTCACCTGGGTCCCGGCATTCGCCGGGATGAGCGGATTATAGAGATCTAGAACGTCACCACCGTCCGAATGCTTGTCCCCGCGTGCATCAAATCAAACGCCTCGTTGATGCGATCGAGCGGCAGGACGTGGGTGATCATCGGGTCGATCTGGATCTTGCCGTCCATGTACCAGTCGACGATCTTCGGCGTGTCGGTGCGGCCGCGCGCGCCGCCGAAGGCCGTGCCCTTCCAGACCCGGCCGGTGACCAGTTGGAAGGGTCGGGTGGAAATTTCCTTGCCCGCCTCGGCCACGCCGACGATGATGCTCGTCCCCCAGCCGCGGTGACAGCATTCCAGAGCCTGGCGCATCACCGTGGTGTTGCCGGTGCAGTCGAAGCTGTAATCCGCGCCGCCGTCCGTCAAAGCCACCAGATGGGCCACCACGTCGCCGCCCGGCACGTCCTTGGGATTGACGAAGTGGGTCATGCCGAACCTGCGGCCCCAGTCCTCGCGGTCCGGGTTGATGTCGACGCCGATGATCTTGTCGGCGCCCACAAGTTTCAGGCCCTGCAGCACGTTGAGGCCTATGCCGCCTAGGCCGAAGACCACGGCATTGGCGCCCGGCTCGACCTTGGCGGTGTTGACCACGGCCCCCACACCCGTGGTCACGCCGCAACCACAATAGCAGGCGCTCTTGAACGGCGCGTCCTTGCGGATCCGGGCCACGGCGATCTCGGGCAGCACGGTGAAGTTCGAGAAGGTCGAGCAGCCCATATAATGGTGGATGGTCTGGCCCTTGTAGGAGAAGCGGCTCGTGCCATCGGGCATCAGGCCCTTGCCCTGGGTGGCGCGGATCGCCGTGCACAGGTTGGTCTTGCCGGAAAGGCAGCTTTTGCACTGCCGACATTCGGGCGTGTAGAGCGGGATCACGTGGTCGCCGACGGCCAGGCTGGTGACACCGGCCCCCACCTCGACCACCACGCCCGCGCCTTCGTGGCCCAGGATCGAGGGAAACAGACCCTCGGAGTCCAGCCCGTCCAGCGTGTAGGCGTCGGTGTGGCAGACGCCGGTGGCCTTGATCTCGATCAGCACTTCGCCGGCCTTTGGCCCTTCCAGGTCGACCTCGACGATCTCCAGCGGCTGCTTGGCGGCAAAAGCGACGGCGGCGCGGGTTTTCATCGAAAGCTCTCCGGAACGTGAGTCGGCGGCACCTTGCCAAGGCTTGACGGCGCGGGCCAGTCCCAGCGCGATCTTCTCCGACGAACCGTGCCGCCTTGTGTAAAGTATATTTGACATGCTGACGCCCTTAGCAGACGTTATGTACAAGATATTTTACATCACAGGAGCAGGCCATGGCTCTGCGAGAAAAGAGTGCGTGGGTTTCGTTCTGGACGACCCTGATCGTCTATGTCGCCTATGTCGCCTATGTCGGCAAGATGGCGATCGAGGGCCGGTCCCTCGGCTTCGCCGGGCCGTTGACAGCCTGCATATTGGTGCTGGTGGTCTTGCAGGTCGGCTTGCAGATCGCGCTGGCGGCCCTGTCGCGCGAGCCCCGCACCGCCCAGGACGAGCGCGAGCGGCTGATTGATCTGGAGGCTTCGACGCGGGCTTTCTACGTGTTGCAGGTGGCGGCGATGGGCGCGGCGATCACGGTCTATTTCGCCGACAAGACCCTGATGGCCCATGCGGTGATCCTGGCTCTCGCGGTCTCGGAACTCACCCGGCACGGCGGGATCATCCTCGGCTACCGGCGGGCGGGCTGAGCCATGCCCGCCCCGCCCCCGATCAAGAACGACATCCGCCGCCTGCGCTTCGAGCACGGCGAGATGACCCAGGCCGATCTCGCGCAGCGCATCGGCATGACCCGCCAGACCATCGCCGCCATCGAGCAGGGCAAATACTCCCCCTCCCTGGAAGCCGCCTTCCGCATCGCCCAGGTTTTCGGAGTGGGCGTGGAGCGGGTGTTTCAGTGGGAGGGGTGAAGTTCTGAAACCCTCTCCCGGAGGGGAGAAGATTTATTTATCGGCCTTCGCCGCCTTCTGCGCCGCCAGCTTGGCAAGCACCCGGCCGCGGCCGCGCGATAGCGCCGTGACCACGCCGCGGAAGGTGCGGACCTCCTGCTCGGTTAACCGGGCCCTTGCCAGCGGGGCGCGCAGGTTGCGGACCATCGACGGCTTCTTCTCGGGCGGGTGATAGAAGCCCGCCTCCTCCAGCTGCTCCTCCAGTTGGGCGTAGAGGCCCAGCAGGCTGGACTGGTCGGCCGGCGGCTCGACGTTCTGCTCGAACTTCACCCACGGCCGGTCGTCGACCGTCAGCTTCCACTCATAGGCGGTGATCGAAACCGCCTGGGCCAGGTTCAGCGACCGGAAGCGCTCGGCGATCGGAATGCTGATGATCGCCTGGCACATCGCGATGTCGTCAGTCTCCAGTCCGGCCCGCTCGCCGCCGAACAGCAGGCCGACGGCATGGCCCTGGCCCACCTCGTCCGACAGCTGGGCGGCGGCCTCGCGCGGGGTGACCACAGGCAGGCGGGTCTCGCGGGGACGGGCGGTGGTGGCGAACACCAGCTTCAGGTCGGCGATGGCCTCGGCCAGGGTGTCGAACACCTTGGCGTTGTCGAGCGGCCAGGTGGCGCCCGAGGCGCTGGGCCAGGCGCGTTCCTGCGGCCAGCCGTCGCGCGGCTTGACCAGGCGCAGGTCCTCGAGCCCGAAATTGGCCATGACCCGGGCGACCGCGCCGATGTTTTCGGCCATCTGCGGATGGTTGAGGATCACGCAGGGCGGGGGGAAGATCGTCGTCATCGCCTCCCTTTGCCGCCGGACGCACCCAGGGTGCAAGCCCCACAATGGCAAGTCGCGCGTTTAGCTACGGTCCAGCTCGCTCCCACAAGACCGCAAGAGACCGCCGCGCATGCTCATCCGTCCCGCCCTCCTCGCCCTGACGCTGTTGCTGGTCCGCTGCGGAGAGCCGCCGATGCTGGGCCAGGAGGTCCCCTTGTTCGACCCCAACACCTTGACCGCCCAGTTCCAGACGGTCGCCGACCGCGCTGGGTCCGGAACCCTGGGCGTGGCGGTCGAGGATCTGCGCACTGGCCAGGTGATGTCGTTCAACGGCGAGCGGCGCTTTCCTCTGCAAGGGGTTTCCAAGGCCCCTTTGGGCGCCGCCGTGCTGGCCGAGGTGGACGCCGGACGGTTGAAGCTGGACCAGACCGTGACGATCGAGGACGAGGACCTCTCGCCACCCTACAGCCCCATCGCCGACGCTTGGCCAGGCCGCAAGGACTACACGATCGGCGACCTGCTGGAGCGTGCGGTGGGTGACAGCGACAACACCGCCGCCGACCTCTTGATGCGCGAGATCGGCGGACCGGGCGCGGTGACCGCCTGGTTGCAGAGTCGCAAGATCGAGCGCCTCGATATTGATCGCTATACCCGCCAACTGGAGCCCGACAGTCTTGGCCTGGCCTCGTTCCGCCCCGACTGGAAGGGCGAGGCCGCCTATCGCGCGGCGCTGGGAGCCGTGCCCGCCCAGGCCCGCCGTCGCGCGACCCTGGCTTCTCTGACCGATCCGAAGGACACCGCCACGCCGCTGGCCGCCGTGCGCTTTTTGGAAGCTCTGAACCAGAACGAACTTCTGTCCCCGGCCTCGACCCAGCGCTTGATCGGCCTAATGATCCACAGCCCCGCGGCGCCCGGCCGCCTGCGCGCCGCCCTGCCGAACGAGGCGGGGCTGGCCCACATGGGCGGCACGGCGCGCACTGATCTAGGCTTCACACCGGTGGTCAACGACATCGGCACCTATCGGTTGAAGGACGGCCGCAAGGTCGCCGTGGCGGTATTCCTGTCGGGCTCGTCGCTAGGCGAGGTCGAGCAGGAGCGGTTGATCGCCGATGTCGGGCGGATCGTGATCAAGGCGGCGGGAGAGGTGAAGTCGGGCTCTAGCTCACCGCGCTGATCGGCTCGGCGCGCGGCTTTATCCGCACCCGGGCCAGGGCTTCCAGCAACATGGCCGGCCGCATGGGCTTGGCCAGGTGGAGGTCGGCGCCAGCGGCCTTGGCTGCGGCGACGTGCTCTTCCATCGCATTGGCGGTCAGCATGATGATCAGCACCGGCGGCGCGCCGGTGGAGGCTTCACGCTCGCGGATCAGCCGGGTAGCGGTCAGGCCGTCCATGATCGGCATCTGCATGTCCATCAGGATCGCGTCGAAGGCGCCGACCTCGAAGGCCTCCACCGCCGCCTGACCGTCCTCGACCATGGTCAGGATCACGTCGAACGGCTGCAACACGATCTCGACGACCTTCTGATTGGTCGGATGGTCCTCGGCGACCAGCACGCGCAGGCCCTCCAGGGAAACCTCCTCGCCGTCGCCATCGTCGTCGATCTCGATGGCCTGGACCTGGGCCAGCGGCAGATCGACCTGGAAGATCGCCCCACGTCCCACCACGGCCCGGGCGTCGATGCGGCCGCCCATCATCTCGGCCAGGGCCGCGCAGATCGAGAGGCCCAGGCCCGTGCCGCCGAACTGGCGAGTGATCGACTGGTCCGCCTGGACAAAGCGCTTGAACAGGCGGCGACGCACGGTGTCGTCAAAGCCGACGCCCGTATCGCTGACCGTGAAGCTGAGCCCCTCCTCGGTGCGCTCGACCACCAGGCCGATGCCGCCCACGGCGGTAAATTTCACGGCGTTGGCCAGCAGGTTGTTGAGGATCTGGCTGATCCGTCCGGCGTCGCCCAGATAGGCGCCTTCAGAGCCGGGCTCCAGCGACCAGTTGAAATCCAGTCCCTTGGCCTCGGCCGAGGCGCGGTGCAGTTCGGCGACACCATTGACCAGTTGGTTCAGGTCGAACGCCGCCGAGGACAGCTGGAACTGACCGGCCTCGATCTTGGAGACGTCGAGAATGTCGCTGAGCACCTGCTCGAGCAGCCGGCCCGAGGAGGTGACCAGGGCGGCCAGTTGGCGGCGACGCTCCGGATCCATCTCCTCGGCCAGCCGATCGCCGATGGCGATGACGCCGTTCAGCGGCGTGCGCAGCTCGTGGGACATGTTGGCCAGGAACACCGACTTGGCCTGGTTGGCGCGCTCCAGCTCGATCGTGCGTTCGGCGACGCGTTCCTCCAGCGAACGGAGCAGCTCGATATTGCCGTCGCGCTGGCTGCGTAGAGTTCGCGCCAGGGCGCCGATCTCGTCGGTGCGGGTCTCGATCGGCTCGGCTTCATAGACATTGCCCGTGCGGTGAGCGTCGGCCAGCACGACCAGCGGCCGTTCGACGGTGATGCGCATCACGCGGTAGAGCAGCGCCACCTGCACCACCGCGCCCAGCACGCCGAACAGCAGCACCCACGACGCGGTCTTGACCGCCGACCACACGAGGTCGCCGGACGGGAAGATCATCAGGAAGTACCAGTCGGGCTCCTTCAGCCGGCCATAGGCGATCACCCGGTGCTTGTTGCGGATCGCGCCGACATCGTCGCCGCGCGCCCGGATCTGGCGAACGACGTCGGCGACGCCCTCCTCGCTCTGGGCCCGCACCAGCGTCTGGGCGTCGACCACGCCGTTCTTGGCCAGGCCCGGCAAGGCGATCAGCTCGCCGTCGGACGAGACGATCATGTTGCGCCCACCCGGCAGGGCGTCGCCCACCGCGCGCAGCAGGTAGGAGTCCAGCGACAGGCTGGTGCCCCAGGCGCCAAGCTGCTGGCCGTGATAGTCGAAGGGCGTCACGCAGGCCGAGTTCAGCCCTCGGCCACTGGGGTCGGAGATCAGCTTGGTGCACTTCATGACCCGCTGGCGGTTCTGCTGCGGCAGGGTCAGGAGGTTCATCTCCTCGCCGCGGATATCCAGGGTCGGCGGGGCCTTGCGGCGGTAGTAGATCAGCCGGTCGGCGCGCTTGGGACCGAACATCACCAGCCGGGTATCGGGCGTGAAGAAGTAGAAGTTGTCGTAGCGGTTTAGCTCGGCCTCGCCGGTGTGCGAGACCACTTGGGTGGCGGCCAGCATCAGGGCCTTCTGAGGCCGGGTCAGTTTATCAGCGTCGCGCAGAAAACCGCCGATGCCGTAGGTGTAGTCACCATCGACCACGCCGCCGTCATAGAGCGTATCGACCGAGCGTCGCGTGCCGTCGCCCTGTTTTGGGAACTGAGCGTCGAATTCCCGGTCGACGGTGGCGGAATCCAACGCCTGAAGCCGGCGGGCCAGCGAGTCCGAGGCCGCTTCGTGCACCTTGACCAGGTCCGAGAACAGACGGTCCTCGGTCTTCACCCTCTCGGCGACATATTCGGCCAGGTGGCGGATCTGGACGTCGGCGGCGGCGCGCTGGACAAAAACGAAGGTCACGGCCGTGGCCACGCCAGTCACCGCGATCGACAGGATCGCGACGATCGCCAACAGGCGCCGGGCAAGTGGCGACGTAACTTCGGTATTGGCTCGACGGCTCTCCACGCCCGTTGTTACCCCGCAAGCCTCAACAAGATTTTACCCTACCCGATCAGCGCCTTAACCGCCTAGGACGACGTCGTCGCGACCTCGCCTTTCCCAGCGGCTTGCAACAGTCTATAGGCCTCCCGTCCGCGCCGCTCCTGGGCCCTGTGCGCCAAAGAGTCACAGGCGCGCCACCGCCAGAGGAAAGCCCCTGCAATGGCCAAGATTAAAGTCGCCAATCCCGTCGTCGATATGGACGGCGATGAAATGACCCGGATCATCTGGAAGCTGATCAAGGACAAGCTGATCTTTCCGTATCTGGACCTGGAGCTCGACTATTTCGACCTCAGCGTCGAGAACCGCGACGCCACCAACGACCAGGTGACCATCGACGCGGCCGAGGCCACCAAGAAGCACGGCGTCGCCGTCAAGTGCGCCACCATCACCCCAGACGAACAGCGGGTCACCGAGTTCAATCTCAAGAAGATGTGGAAGTCGCCGAACGGCACCATCCGCAACATCCTGGGCGGCGTGATCTTCCGCGAGCCGATCATCTGCCGGAACGTGCCGCGCCTGGTGCCGGGCTGGACCCAGCCGATCATCGTCGGCCGCCATGCGTTCGGCGACCAGTACAAGGCCACCGACTTCCTGTTCCCCGGCAAGGGCACGCTGACGATGAAGTTCGTCGGCGAGGACGGCGTGGTGATCGAACACGAAATCTACAAGTCCCCGTCGGCCGGCGTGGCCATGGGCATGTACAATCTGGATGAGTCGATCCGCGACTTCGCCCACGCCTCGCTCGCCTATGGCCTGGGTCGCGGCTATCCGGTCTATCTGTCGACGAAGAACACGATCCTGAAAGCCTATGACGGCCGCTTCAAGGATATCTTCCAGGAGATCTTCGACGCCGAATATGCCGAGGCCTTCAAGGCCAAGGGCATCCACTACGAGCACCGCCTGATCGACGACATGGTGGCCTCGGCCATCAAATGGTCGGGCGGCTATGTCTGGGCCTGCAAGAACTATGACGGCGACGTTCAATCCGACATCGTGGCCCAAGGCTTTGGCTCGCTGGGCCTGATGACCTCGGTGCTGATGACCCCGGACGGCAAGACGGTGGAAGCCGAGGCCGCCCACGGCACGGTCACCCGCCACTATCGCCAGCACCAGAAGGGCCAAAGCACCTCGACCAACTCGATCGCGTCGATCTTCGCCTGGACCCGTGGCCTGGCCCACCGCGCCAAGCTGGATGACAACGCCGAACTGACGGCCTTCGCCCACACCCTGGAAAAGGTCTGCGTCGACACTGTTGAGAGCGGCTTCATGACCAAGGACCTGGCCCTGCTGGTCGGGGACCAGCAGTCGTGGCTGACCACCGAAGGCTTCCTCGACAAGATCGACGAGAACCTGAAGATCGCGATGGCGGTTTAGGTCGCGAACCGTCATCGACGGAACAGAAGCAGCGCCCCTCGGGAAACCGGGGGGCGTTTTTCGTTCGTGGTGGGCTTAAACAATTTAGCGGCGTCGCCAGTGGTAGGTCACGTCAGGCATCTTCTCTTCGTTGCGTGCGCCGTCGGTCAGTTCTTCGACCAGGAAGCCATGCCGCTGGTAGAGAGTCCGGGCTCTGAGGTTTGACTGGAATGTGTAGAGCCGCAGTTCATCTTGCTGGCTCTGGGCAAGTCGCACCAAGGCGCCGCCGATCCCCTGCCCGTGGAAATCTGGGTCCACATAGAGATGGTCAATCCATCCAGGCAGCAACGCGAGATGTCCACGAAGGATGGCGTCCTCGAACGCGCCCCAGACAGGACCCTCGACCATCACCCTGTCACGATAGAAGGCGGCGAATTCGGCTTCGGAGTGAAGCGACGTGTCGTAGCCGGGGATCAAGGCCCCGGCCCGGCGATGGAGCGCCGCAGCCTGCGCACCCTCGTCGTTAGTGATGAGCCGCAGCGTGATCATGGCCGCGCCGCTCGGAAGATCAGCGACGCGAGGAACATGGCGCGACGATTTCGCCATCTTCCTTGCTGAAGGTGTCGATCGGTCGATCGGTCGATCGACCAGGATGGGGGTAGCGACCGTCGCCTCCAGGATCTGATCTTCGGTCGCCGTCCCGTCCGCCAAGCCCAGCTCGCCGGCCGGGGCGCCCATCTCGCGCAACAGGTCGCGGAGACACGCCACCCCCCGAGCCGACAGGTCGCGCAATTGGTCGCCCGTCCAGCCGACGCTCAGATACTTGACGACCGTCGGCGCATAGCCCGCCGCCTCGACGATGGCCACGACGTTGCGCGAGGTCCCGCAGGCTGCGGTTGTGGAAGATGACGATAGGGAAGTCAGCTTCGGACACAGGATCGCTTTCAATTGAGGGACAAGGCGGGTCGCGGCGCATTGACGATTTCCATGGATTGGAGCGGTCTGGCAAGGCAGGTCGGTGTTTGCGGGCGTACTGTCTGAAATCCCATGCTCGCGTGGCGCGAGAAGCCTTGCGGCGCGCCGGGGATTAGGGTGTCTATGCTGGCGTTAACCTTCTTCGCGCGGGGGCGGCGATGACCTTTCAGAAACGGCTGTGGGACCTGGTGGTCCTGGCGATCTTCGTCTTCGCCGCCGCCTTCGCCACCGCACCCTGGTTTGCCTTTCGCGCCCTCAAGGCCGCCGCCCAGTACGAGGACGTGCAAGCGATCAGCGAACTGGTCGATTTTCCCGCGGTGCGTCGCAGCCTCACCAGCGAGTTGAACGACGCCGAGCCCGCCGCCGTGGCGCCGGCCGAACCGCCGTCGATCTGGCGCGACCCGCTGGGGGTCTTCAAGCGGGCCATCGAGCCGATCGCGCCGCGCGAGCCGAAGGTGGATCGCTATCTGACCGTCGCGGGGCTGTCGGCCCTGACCCGCGGCTATCCGCCGGGCATGGCGCCGACCGCCGCCGCCAAGCCCGTCACCGCCATGGACAAGGCCAAGGCCGCCGTCACCGGACCGCACGCCGCCATCGCCTACTGGGATCCCAACCGCGTGCGGATCGCCGTCAAACGGCCCGATGCGGCGGACAAGACCACGGTCTTCACTTTCCAGCGCGGCAAGCTGTTCGAGTGGAAGCTGGTGCATGTGCGCCTGCCGCAAGACGAGCGCTGATCGGGCGCTAGACCGCCGGCCGCCGCCAATGGTATCGACCTGCGGCCCACCTGGGCGGAGACCGCCGCGTGTCATCGTCCCGTAGCTTCCTGGTAGCGCCTTGATCCCCCTGCTGTTCGACGTGCCGCAGCGGGTGCTGCCCTTCTTCCTGCTGGTCGCGGCCGGGGTCACCCTGGCGCGGCTGCGGCTGTTCGACGCCCGGATGTCGACCGGCCTGTCGAGCTATGTCTACTGGATCGGCTTTCCCGCCCTGCTCATCCATTCGCTGTCGCGGGTCGGTATCCCCGATCGCGCCCTGACCCTGGGGCTGTCGGCCTATGGCGCCTGCGCCTTGCTGGTGGTGGCCTTGATGGTCGCTCTGGGCGTCGCGCTCCGCTGGACCCGTGAGGAACGGGCCGGGGGCGCCTTGTCGGCGAGCTTGGGCAACAGCGCCTTCCTGGGCCTGCCGATCGCCGCCGCCGTGCTTGGCCCCGAGGCCGCCCGCGTGTCGGCGGGCGTTGTGGCGGTCGATTTCGTGGTCGTTGCGGCCATCGGCGTAGGCCTGCTGGGCTGGGCCGGCGGACGCTCGACCTGGCGCTCGCTGATGCAGGCCTTGCGCAATCCGATCGTGCTGGCCGCCATCACCGGCACCGCCATGGCCCTCCTTGCCCTGCGCCTGCCCGACGTGCTGGATCGCGCGGTTGGCGCCGCAGCGGCCTCGGGTAGCCCCGCGGCCTTGGTCGCCTTGGGCGTGGCGCTGGGCCTGACGGGCCTGCCGGCCGCCGGTGTTCCTTCCGATCCCCCCACCGAGGAACCGGCCCCGATCCCGCGCTGGGGCCCAATCGTCGTCGCCGCCGTGGCCAAGCTGATCCTCTTGCCCATCGCCACCTGGTTCGCCACCGGCCTGGTCGACGCGCCGCTGATCTTCCGCCTTGGCGCGACACTGATGGCCGCCACCCCGACGGCGGTCAATGTGTTCATCCAGACCAAGGCCTACAGTGTGTTCGAACGCGGCGGGGCGCGGATCGTGGCCCTGACCACGGCCGCCTCCTGCGTCACCCTGTCGGTCGCGGCGATCCTGCTGGAACGGGTTCTGGTCCGCTAGATCCGCGAAACGTCCGTTACCGCCAAGGCTTGGGCGGCAGCTCGCTTGACCTAGGTTTTGCTGAACACCTCGCGAGATCTGGTGAGCGGGAACGATGAGCAACGGGCGCCGTTGCGGTGACTGACAGTCTCCCGGGCTGCCCAGGGAGATACAGACGATGGCCGACACCGAGGGTCCGGGTGGACCATCCCATCGCGCCGCCGATGGCCTCGCCGACCATGAGGTTGATACGGTCGAGGCCGTCGCCTGCCTTCATCGCGACCATTACCGGCGGGCCAGCAGCCTTCAGCGGTTGATCGACAGCGCCACAGAGCGGCTCGGCCGGCCCGCCGCCGTCGTCTTTCTGACCGTGGTGATCGCAGGCTGGGCGGGCTTGGCGGCGTGGCGCGGGGGCGGCCGGGTCGATCAACCGTCATTCGCCTGGCTGGAATTGGCCGCCACCCTGGCCGCCCTGCTGGTGGCGATCCTGATCCTGGTGACCCAGAGGCGCGAGGACCAGCTTGCCGACCGCCGCGCCCAACTGACCCTGCAGCTGGCGCTGCTGGCCGACAAGAAAAGCGCCAAGATCATTCAGCTCCTTGAGGAACTGAGGCGCGACGCGCCCAACATCGCCGACCGGGTGGACACCGAGTCCGAAGACATGGCCAAGCCCGCCGATCCCCAAGTCGTCGCCGCCTCCATCGAGGAGCAGGCCGGCGGCAGCGGCCTGGGCAGTCCTGACAGCGCCGGAGCGACCCCATGGGAACGTCGGCAAAGGCCCTAGAGCATTTCCCGACCTGACTGCGTCAGGCCGTGAGCTCTAATCTCTTGTTTTGACGCATTTTTCTTCACGCGAACCGCAACCTCTTCGCTCGAAAAATGCTCTAGCCTGCCAGCGCCGCCTTGATGGCGTCCAGGCCCGCCTGGGCCTTGGTCGCGTCGGGCGCGCCGCCTTGGGCGAAGTCGGCCTTGCCGCCCGCGCCTTGGCCGCCCATGGCCAGAACGGCCGCCTTGGCAAGCTCGGCGGCGCTGAACCGGCTCGTTAGGTTGGCGGTGACGGCGACCGTCACGGCGGCCTTGCCATCACTCGTGCCCACCAGGGCCACGACGCCGGACGTCAGCTGTTTCTTGAACTCCTCGGCCACGCCGCGCAGTTCCTTGCCGCCCACGCCGTCCAGGACACGAGCGATCAGGGCCGTCCCCGCGACGTCCTCTGGACCCGAAGCCGGGCCCGAACCACCGCCCAGGGCGAGCTGCTTCTTGGCGTCGGCCAATTCGCGCTCCAGGCGCTTGCGGTCGGCGATCAGGGCGTCGACCCGGGCGGCGACCTCGGCGACCGGAGCCTTGAACTGGTCGGCCAAGGCCTTGGCGACGCCAGCCTGGTCAAGCAGAAAGCGGCGGGCCGCCTCGCCGGTCAGGGCCTCGATGCGCCGGACGCCGGCCGCGACCCCCTGCTCGGAGACGATCTTGAACAGGGCGATGTCGCCGGTGCGGGCCACGTGGGTGCCGCCGCACAGCTCGACCGAATAGGCCTTGCCGTCCTCGGTCAGCGACTTGCCCAGGGTCAGGACGCGGACGCTGTCGCCGTATTTCTCGCCAAACAGCGCGATGGCGCCGGCCTCGATGGCCTCCTGGGGCGCCATTTCCTTGGTCTCGGCGGGCGCGTTCTGGCGGATCACCTCATTGACCTCGGCCTCGATGCGCTCGATCTCGTCGGCGGTCAGCGGGCCGCCGTGGCTGAAGTCGAAGCGCATGCGGTCGCCATCGACCATTTGGCCCTTTTGAGCCACGTGCGGGCCCAGAACATGGTGCAGGGCGGCATGCACCAGGTGGGCGGCCGAGTGGTTGGCGCGGGTGGTGGCGCGTTTGCCGGCGTCCGCCGAAGCGACGACCTGATCGCCGACCTTTAGCGGGCCGGCCAGTTCGACGCGGTGCACATACAGCTCGCCGGCCTGTTTCTGGGTGTCGAGCACCCGGCTCTCGACGCCGTTCGCCTCGATCACGCCGGTGTCGCCGGCCTGGCCGCCGCTCTCGGCGTAGAAGCCGGTGCGGTCGAGCAGGACCTCGACGGTCGTGCCCGCCGTGGCGGCGTCGGTTTCCGCGCCGTCGATCAGGATCGCCTTCACAACGCCCGTGGTCTCGGTGTGGTCATAGCCGGTGAACTGGGTCGGGCCGGCGCGTTCCTTGACGCCGAACCAGGCGGCGGCCGCCCCGGTCTGGCCAGAGCCCGCCCAGTTGGCGCGGGCCATCGTGCGCTGGCGGTCCATGGCCACGTCAAAGCCGTCGGTGTCGACGGTGATGCCCTTGGCGCGCACGGCGTCCTGGGTCAGGTCGAGCGGGAAGCCGTAGGTGTCGTAGAGCTTGAAGGCGGTCTCGCCGTCCAGCACGCCGCCGGCCGTCAGGCCCGCGGTGGCGTCGTCGAGCAGGCCCATGCCGCGGCCCAGGGTGACGCGGAAACGCTCCTCTTCCTGGCGCAGGGTGTCGACGATAGAGGCCTCAGCGCGGCGCAGTTCGGGATAGGCCTGGCCCATCTGCGCCACCAGGGTCGGCGCCAGGCGGTGCATCAAGGGCTCGCCCGCGCCCAGCAGATAGGCGTGGCGCATGGCCCGGCGCATGATCCGGCGCAGCACATAGCCGCGGCCTTCGTTCGAGGGGGTGACGCCGTCGGCCAGCAGGAACGAGGACGAGCGCAGATGGTCAGCGATCACCCGGTGCGACGGGGCCTGGTCGCCTTGCGCCTTCACCCCGGTCAGCTCGACGCTGGCGGCGATCAGGGCCCTGAACAGGTCGATGTCGTAATTGTCGTGCACGCCCTGCAGGATGGCGGCGATGCGCTCCAGGCCCATGCCGGTGTCGATCGAGGGCTTGGGCAGCGACAGGCGCTCGCCGCCGGCCATCTGCTCGAACTGCATGAAGACCAGGTTCCAGATTTCGATGAACCGGTCACCGTCCTCATCGGGGCTGCCGGGGGGGCCGCCGGGGATGTGGTCGCCGTGGTCGAAGAAGATTTCCGAGCACGGGCCGCAGGGGCCGGTATCGCCCATCGACCAGAAATTGTCGTTGGTGGCGATGCGGATGATGCGGCTGTCATCCAGACCCGCGATCTTCTTCCAGAGGTCGGCGGCCTCGTCGTCGGTGTGGTAGACGGTGACCAGCAGCTTATCCTTGGGCAGGCCAAACTCGCGGGTCAACAAGGTCCAGGCGTGGGTGATCGCCTGTTCCTTGAAATAGTCGCCGAACGAGAAATTGCCGAGCATCTCGAAGAAGGTGTGGTGGCGGGCGGTGTAGCCGACATTGTCGAGATCATTGTGCTTGCCGCCGGCCCGGACGCACTTCTGCGACGAGGTGGCGCGCGGATAGGGCGGGGCCTCGGCGCCGGTGAAGGCGTTCTTGAACGGCACCATGCCGGCATTGACGAACAGCAGCGTCGGATCGTTCTGCGGCACCAGCGGCGCCGAGGGCGTGATCGCATGATCGGCCGCGCCGAAATAGTTCAGAAAGGTGCTGCGGATCTCGTTCAGGTTGGGTCGGCTGGTCATCGGCGTCTCGGGTGTTCGTACTGGATCCGGTCGAACCGGAGGTCGGGGCTGCATAGCGCGGTTTCAAGCGGAGTGGAAACCACGTTGGTCGTTGGGGTGCAGGCCGGGGCTTGAGATCCTCCCCCGTAGGGGAAGTGTCGGCAAAGCCGACGGAGGGGGTGTGAGCGGCGCAGGTCACCACCCGACTCAGTCGACCCCACACTCCCACACCGGTCGCTTCGCGACCGCCTCCCCCACGGGGGGGAGAGGACTTGGGTGGTCGAGGCGGCGGAGCCGCCGGGGCTCTTCGGGCCACCTCCTCTTAGGAAGCGAGACCTACCGGCCAACTGAGCAGACCCCCTCCGTCCCCCGAAGCGGGCGGCTCCTCCCCTTGAAGGGAATTGGCGGATAGCGCGGTAGACCCCCTCCGGCCCTGCGGGCCACCTCCCCCTGAGTGAGAGGATTGTCGGAGAAACGAAATCGGACGCCTGGCATGGGGTCCAGGCGTCCGGGGATCGCGGCCTGCCGAGGCGGTATTCCACGGCGGCTATAAGGCGGGGTCGCGCGCTATGAAAACGGCGGCCGCGAAACCTGTGTCAGGTCAGGCGCTGGGCTTGGACCTAAGCTTCGTCGCCCTCCTCCGGGCCGCCGACCAGAAGCTCTTCCTCGATCTTCTGCGACGACTTGCGGACGGCGGCCTCGATCTCGTTGGCCAGATCCTTGTTGGCCTTGAGGAACTCGCGGACATTGTCGCGGCCCTGACCGATGCGCTGACTGTTATAGGAGAACCACGAGCCGGCCTTGTCGATCACCCCGGCCTTGACGCCCAGGTCGATGATCTCGCCCAGCTTGGAAATGCCTTCGCCATACATGATGTCAAACTCGACCTCGCGGAACGGCGGCGCCACCTTGTTCTTGACCACCTTGACCCGGACGTTGTTGCCGACGATCTCGTCACGGTTCTTCACCGAGCCGGTACGACGGATGTCCAGGCGGACCGAGGCGTAGAACTTCAGGGCGTTGCCGCCCGTGGTGGTTTCCGGGCTGCCGTACATCACCCCGATCTTGTGACGGATCTGGTTGATGAAGATGACGATGGTGTTGGTCTTGTTGATCGAGCCGGTCAGCTTCCGCAGCGCCTGGCTCATCAGGCGGGCCTGCAGGCCCGGCAGGCTGTCGCCCATCTCGCCTTCGATTTCTGCCTTGGGGGTCAGGGCCGCGACCGAGTCGATGACCACCACGTCTACGGCGCCGGAGCGCACCAGGGTGTCGGTGATCTCCAGGGCCTGCTCGCCGTTGTCGGGCTGCGAGACCAGCAGGTTGTCGAGATTGACCCCCAGCTTGAAGGCGTAGCCCGGATCGAGCGCGTGCTCGGCGTCGACGAAGGCGGCGGTGCCGCCGGCCTTCTGGACCTCGGCCACCACGTGCAGGGCCAGAGTGGTCTTGCCCGAGCTTTCCGGACCGTAGATCTCGATCACCCGCCCCTTGGGCAGGCCGCCGATGCCCAGAGCGATGTCGAGGCCCAGCGAGCCGGTGGACACCGACTCGATCTCCATCTTGCCCTTTTCGCCCAGCTTCATCACCGAGCCCTTGCCGAACGCCCGGTCGATCTGCGCCAGCGCCGCTTCAAGAGCGCGCTGTTTGTCGCCGTCTTCTTTGCCCACGAGTTTCAAAGCCGCCTGATTGCTCATTGGAGATCCGCCCTTATTCCATGATTCCGACCGGCAGATCGGAGGTTCGCGCTCGGCGCGCCCTTCGCCTGTGGAATGATTAACGAGTACATGCTTTGTTCCGTGTTCACAAGATGTTCTTTTCTCGTGGCGCGGAAGCGATGAGGACGGTCTATCGGCTATATGCGTCAGAAGCGGTCACATAGGTCGCGACGCAAATCGCCGCCCTGCGACATTTTCTCGCGCCCTGCGGTCGAGCTTTCGTCCGCGCCTCAACCGCTCCTTAACAGGCAGGCGCTCATGGTGCTCTCTTCCCGGGGGGAGCACCGTTTTGTCGATCGATCCGCGCCGTCTACTGGGCCTGGCCTTCGCCAGCGCCGACCTGCTGATGGAAGTCGAGAATGGCCAGGTGATCCTGGCGCTCGGGGCGGCCCAGCGGATCATGGGCCTGGACGAGCGTTCGATGATGGGCCGGGTGTTCCGGGATCTCTTCACCGCCGCCGACCGCCCGCTGGTCGAAGCCGTGCTCAATGTGATGAGCGATGGCTTCCGGCGCGGACCCGTCACACTGCGCATGGCCGGCGAGCCGCCGCGTCACGTCAATCTGACCATGCGCGCCCTGCCCGACAATGGCGGCCGGATTTCGGTTTCGGTCACCCCCGCCCCCGCCCCTTCGGGCCAGGTCGACGAGATCGGCCTGCGCAGCCGCGAAAGCTTCGAGGATATCGCCCGGGGCCTGTTCGAGGCCGCCCGGGTCACCGGGCTCGAGCTTGAACTCGCGATGGTCGACTTCTCGGGCCTGGACGTCGTCCGCGACCAGCTGTCGCCTCGCGAGGCCCACGCCCTGGACGTCAAGCTGGCCGGCGCGGTGCGGGCCGAGTCGCACGCCGGCGGCATGGCCACGCGGCTGTCGTCCGAACGCTTCGCCCTGGTGCGGACCAAGTCCGACCATCCCGATGACATGGCCCAACGCCTGACCAAGTCCACGACGCTGACGGCCACCGCCCATGTCGTGCCGCTGGACGCCGGCGTCGCCCCGGCCCGCGGGCTGAAGGCCCTGCGCTACGCCTTGGACGATTTCCTGCGCGAGGGGCTGAAGGACTCCCCCCCGATCAGCCTGTCGGAAGCCATGAACCGCTCGGTCAAGCGCACCCTGGCCAAGGCCGGCGCCCTGGGCGTGGCGGTCAGCCAGCGGCGGTTCACCTTGGCCTACCAGCCGGTGGTCAACCTGGCGACGGGGATCGCCCATCACCACGAGGCCTTGGTGCGCTTCGAGGACGGCGGCAGCCCGTTCCAGTTGATCCGCATGGCCGAGGAGCTCGACCTGATCGAGGAGCTGGACCACGCGATCGCCGAGATGGCCGTCCAGCGTCTGGCCGGCGACCGAACGGGCGCCATCAAGCTGGCGGTCAATGTCTCGGGTCGGACGATCGTCAACGAGGGCTTCGTCGATCACATCGGCCGCCTGCTGGCCAAGCATGACAAGGCCAAGGGTCGCCTGATCTTCGAGATCACCGAATCCAGCGCCATCGACGATCTGCCCCGCGCCAACCAGCATATCCAGGCCCTCCGAGGCCTCGGCTCACTGGTGTGCCTGGACGATTTCGGGGCTGGAGCCTCGTCCTTCGCCTATCTGCAGGAACTGAGCCTGGACATCGTCAAGATCGACGGCCGCTATGTGCGCGAACTGGCCGGCAGCGGCCGCGACGGGGCCATGGTGCGCCACCTGGTCCAGATGTGCCGCGACCTGAATATCCGCACCGTCGCCGAGATGGTCGAGACCGTCGAGGTCGAGGAGGTCGTCCGCAAGGCCGGGGTCGATTTCGCCCAGGGCTGGCTGTTCGGCAAGCCGGCCGACAAGCCGCAGCCGGCGTTGAAGGTGGCCTCCGTCACCCCGGCAGCACGGCGGGCCGGGATTTCGGAAGGCTGGGGCTAACCCCTATTTACCGGCCTTGGTCTTGGCTACGTAGTCGTCCACCACGCGGTCCAGCACGACCAGCGGCGTCATGCCGGCCAGCAGGCCCGCGTCGTGGAACTGGCGGATGTCGAACCGCTTGCCTAGCGCCTTGCGAGCCCGTTCGCGGGCCCTCAGCCAGGTGATCTTGCCGATCATGTAGCTGCAGGCCTGGCCCGGCCAGACCACATAGCGCTCGATCTCGGTGATCGTGCCGCTCTCCTCGTCACCCATGGTCTCGGCCATGTACTTGACCGCCTGTTCGCGGCTCCACCTCTTGTGGTGCATGCCACTGTCGACCACCAGGCGCACGGCCCGGAACAGGGCGTCGTGCAGCATGCCGATATGGCCGAAGGCGTCGTCCTTATAGATGCCCATCTCGACGGCCAGCTGCTCTGTATAGAGCGCCCAGCCCTCGGTGTAGCCGGAATTGCCGATGGTCTTGCGGATCAGCGGAAGGCCCTTGGCCTCGTTCGAGATCGACAGCTGCAGGTGGTGACCCGGGACGCCCTCGTGGACGGTCAGGGTGGTGAGCAGATACTTCGGCTGCTCGGCGGTGTCGCGCAGATTGATCCAGTAGATGCCCGGACGCTTGCCATCCAGCGACGGCGAATTGTAGTAGCCGCCCGGCGCGCCGGCCTCGATGGCCTTGGGCACGCGGCGGATCTCCAGCGGGGCCTTGGGCAGTTCACCGAAATAGGCCGGCAGCTGCTTGTCGATCCACTTGGCCTTGGCGTTGAGGTCGGCGATCAGCTGTTCCTTGGCCGCGTCGGTATTGGCGTAGATCTGGGCGGGATCGGTGGCCAGGGCGCGCATCTTCTCGCCCGCTGTGCCCTTGGTGATCCCCCGGCTCTTGAACAGCACGTCGATCTGCGCCGACAGCGACTTGACCAGGTCCAGACCCAGCTGGTGAATCTCGTCCGGTGTGATGCTCGAGGTCGTGTAGTTCTTCAGCGACACGGCGTAGTAGTCGTCGCCGTTCTTCAGCCGCCAGACGCCGGCGTCATGGGTGGCCTTGGGGCGGACGCTTTCCAGCAGGGCGATCTGGCGCTTGAGGGCGGGCAGCACCGAGGTCTCGTAGATCCTGGTCGCCTCGCCGGCCCAGTCGCCGGGGATGGTCTTGGCCTTGGTCCGGCGGGCCACCGAAAGCACCAGCGGCGCCTCGGCGACGGGCGTGCCGGCGAAGGCCTTCATCTGGATCAGGGCCTTGTCGATCACGAAGTCCGGCGGGATCACGCCGTCGGCGAAGTCGCGGGCGGCGATGGCTGACTCCTGGTCCATCAGCCGGGCAAAGGCCTCCAACCGCGACAGATAGGCGTCGGCGTCTTCCTTGGTCTCGATGGCGTGCTGGGTGTCGAGGAAGTCGGGACAGGACTGGTAGGAGCCGGTCAGCTGGCTGAGCACATAGGGCGCGCCGGAGCCGCCGCCGGCATAGCTGAACTTGCTGTTGCCCTCATCCTGCACGGCTAGGGTGAACTCGACGGTATCGTAATTGACCCCGTCCATGCCGGTCAGGGCCTTGCGGTCTATGGCGCGCAGGTCGGCCAGCTGCTGCCTGGTCTGGGCGACGCCGGCGGCGATGGCGGCGGACGAGCGGTCGGCCAGCAGCGACTTGGTCCAGGCCAGGTCGCCGACGTCCATGCCCAGGCCAGTGGTGGTCTCGGGCGACTGGCGCAGGGTCTTGGCCATGAAGGCGTCGAACAGGGCGTTCAGCCTGGCCGCCTCGCCGGTGGCGGCGGCGGCGGCGGGCGCGTCGGCCAGGGCCAGGCTGGGCGCGCTGGCGGCGAAGCCCGCCGCGACGGTGGACAGCAGCATCTGACGACGGTTTTGCATGGCGTGGGTCCCCTTGCCCTGGATCTAGCTGGGCAAAGGCCTAGAGGGCCTTGCCCGGCGCGGCAACGGCGGCGGCATTAATTTCCCGTCATCTTGCGGCCAAGCGCATGTTTCATGCGGCGGACCGTGTCAGCTCAAGGTCACGAACAGCTCGTTCTCGATCACCCACTGGCCGGTGATCTTGCGCCAGGTCGCCAGATAGGTCCCGCTTGTATCCGCCACGCCGCGCGTCGTGCCGACCCAGGTTCCGTGCTCGGCGGCCCGGTCGCCCTGGGCGTCGCTCACGACCCGTTCGGTGGTGCGGACATAGGCGACGAAGGCCGGGTCGGTGAACTGGCTGGCGAAGGCGGCCAGCACGTCGTCGCGACCCAGGATCAATGACCCGTCGCCGACGATCACCTTGATGTCCAGCGCGAAGAACGGCGCCAGGCGACGCGCGTCCTTGCCGGCGATCAGCCTGTTGGTCAGCTTACGGCGGGCGGCGATGGCGTCGGTGGGCGAGGTCATGGGCAAGCGCTCGAGTTGCATGTGGCTGGCGGGCCGTACGCCGGTATAGGCTGCGCCCTGACCGTCGCAAACAGGAGGCCCCGACCGCATGTCGTCCCTGCCCGTGCTGACCACCGCACGCCTGACCCTGGCCCCGCCGGAGCGGTCCGACTTCGAGGACAGCGTCGCGCTGTGGAGCGACCCGATGGTCACCCGCCATGTCGGCGGCCGCACCTCGACGCCGGAGGAGAGCTGGGCGCGCCTGCTGCGGGCCCGCGGCCTGTGGTCGTTGCTGGGCTACGGCTATTGGGGCGTGCGCGAGACGGCCACCGGCCGCTATGTCGGCGAGGTGGGGTTCGCCGACTTTCACCGGGCGCTGGAGCCGTCGATCGACGGAATTCCCGAGATGGGCTGGGTGCTGGCGCTCTGGGCGCATGGGCAGGGCCTGGCGTCGGAGGCCGTGACGGCGGGCCTGGCCTGGGGCGAGACGGTGTGGGGCGAGGGTCCCGTGGTCTGCATCATCGATCCGGACAACGCCCCGTCGCTGAAGCTGGCAAGGCGCATGGAGTTCGTCGAGGTGGCGCGGACGATCTACAAGGACGGACCGACGGTGCTCTTGCGGCGGGGCTAGGCATCTGTTCTCGCATCGCTTTTGCGGAAAACTGGTGGCCACTTTTCCGCGCGATGCTCTAGGCGCCAAGCGCGGCCAGCTTTTTCATGATCTCGTCTATCCGGGCGTTCGAGCCCTGGCGAAAGGTCTCGTAGGCGCCGGGCTGGGCCGGATCGCCGAGGACGGCGACCTCGCGCTGAAGGCGGGCCAGGCGCTGGAGCTGGGCGTGGCGGACCTGGGCGGCGGTGAGCCGCGCGATGGCGCGATCGATGGGGCAACGCGGCAAGGGCTTGCGGTCGTCGGACATGTTTTCCTCCTGTGGCTCACCCACTTGCCCCCACCTGGCGACTGCGTCGCCTGTCCGCCCCCATAGGGGGCGGGGCTCAGATCGCGCGAGGCTCCGCCCCCATGGGGCGGACAGACCGCGCAGCGGTCAGGTGGGGCAAGTGGGTGTGATCCCACGCCAATTGGCTGTGAGTTGGTTTGGGGAGGGTTGCGAAGCGCCCGGGCTCCGCCCGGAGGTTTTGCAGTGTGATTACCGTTTCGACGAAGACGAGCGCTTCGCGTGGAACCGTTATTCGGGAGCGGTCGGGCAGGCAGGGGTCTTAGCCCTTCTCCCGACGCTTTCGCTCGCGCCCCCGACGGGCGGGCCAGGGCGGCGAGCCCCGGTCCCGCACCGCATGCGTAACCCCCGCATGCCTGCTGGCTGGGTCGCCTACCCCAGGCGCCGGAGTTTCGTCACCACGGGGGTGAACCTGCTCCGGACCAACCTGGGGCGTCTCCCGAAGGAAACACGGCGGCCAAGCCTACCCGCTCGACCACTTCCCACCGCCCGTCAGGTCGCCGGCCGACGTCCCTCCCCGTGCGATGGGGTGAGATCATTATGAGGGCGCCCAAAAGGGGTGAGCGTCAAAAAGATTGAAAAGGTTTAGGGCGTTGATTTTGCTCGATGTTACTTCGTCGTCACTCGCGCCGACCTCCTCACGCTCCTTCCCTCTCCTTTACGGGGAGGGTGGCGACGAAGCCGACGGGTGGGGCTACGCCGGCTGCCTCATCAAACCCCACCCGACCTCTTGGGGCCACCTTCCCCAAAGCGGGTGGGGGACGGAGCGTTTGTTTATGGCGCCCAGCCCCTTTCACAGTCCGCCCGCAACGGCGAGGCGGATGCGGGCGTTCGCCGAGAAGCAGACGTTTCGAAGGCCAGCGAAGGGTGAGTTGCCGCCGGAGTTTCCTTCTCCCCTTGCGGCAGAAGGTGGCCTGCGAAGCGGGTCGGATGAGGGGTCGGAAGCCTTGTCCGGAAAGGTCCGAGACACCCCTCACCCGTCGGCCTTCGCCCCTGCCCTAAGCCGCCGCCATCTGCTGCTTCACCCGCTCGGCCAGGGTCTTGATGTCGATCGGCTTGGGCAGGAAGGTGACGCCCGTTTCGCCTTCCAGCAGATCGCTGAACTCGGCCTCGGCATAGCCGCTGATGAACATCACCGGGGCGTTGCCGATGAAGATCCGGGCCTTCTTCAGCAGGGTGGGGCCGTCGATACCGGGCATGATCACGTCGCTGATCAGCAGGTCGATGGTGCCGGCGTGCTGTTCGGCGATGATCAGGGCCTCCTCGCCGTCGCAGGCTTCCAGCACCTCGTAGCCCCGGGCGCGCAGCAGGCGGGCGGCGACGCCGCGCACGGCGTCCTCGTCCTCGACGAACAGGATGCGGCCGGCGCCCGACAGGTCGCGGGGCGGGCGCGGCTTGGCCGGTTCGGCCATGGCCAGGGCGGCCGCAGCGGCGGCCTGCTGGGCGGGGGTGGCCACATAGACCGGCAGGAAGATGCGGAAGGCCGCGCCCTCGCCCGGCCGGCTGTGCACATGAATCCAGCCGTCGGACTGCTTGACGATGCCATAGACCGTAGCCAGGCCCAGGCCCGTGCCCTCGCCCACCGGCTTGGTGGTGAAGAACGGGTCGAAGATCTTGCCCATCACCTCGGGCGGAATGCCGGGGCCATCGTCGCTGACCTCGATGAAGGCCTGGTCGCCCTCGGCCCCGGGGAAGCCCAGGGACTGGGCCTCGTCCTGGGTGAGGCGGGCGGTGCGGATGCGCACCACGCCGCCGCCCTTGGCCGCCCGCACCGCGTCGCGGGCGTTGACGGCCAGGTTCATCACGGCGGTCTCGAGCTGGCTCTTGTCGGCCCGCACCTGCGGCAGGTCGCGGCCATAGTCGGTGATCAGCTTGACGTCTTCGCGCAGCAGACGGCGCAGCAGGACCTCGAACTCGCTGATCAGCTCGCCCAGCTCCAGCACCTCGCGCTGCACGGTCTGCTTGCGGCTGAAGGCCAGCAGCTTGCGCACCAGGTCGGCGGCGCGGACGCCGGTCTGGCGGATCTCGTTGAGGCCTTCATACGAGGGATCGCCGACCGGGTGGCGGTGCAGCAGCTCGTCGAGGCGCAGCTGGATGGCGGTCAGCAGGTTGTTGAAGTCATGGGCCACGCCGCCGGCCAGCTGGCCGATGGCCTGCATCTTCTGGGCCTGGGCCAGCTGCAGTTCCATCTGCTTCTGCTCGGACACGTCGATCAAATAGGCCACCAGCCGACCTTCGGCGCGGTAGAGATAGAGGTGGGCGATGCGGGTCGGGTCGCGGGCCAGGCGCACCTCGAAGGGTCCGGCCTTGCCCTCGGCCAGGCGAGTGTCTGCCTCGGCGCGCGACGGCGGGTCGATCAGGGCGCCGAACACCGTGCCGGTGGGCACAGGGCCCGCCATGGCGGTGAGGGCCGGATTGGCTTCCAGGATGCGGGCGTTGAAGGGGTCCAGCCCCTCCAGCAGGGCCGCGCCGAACGGCGAGGCGCCGGAAAAGGCGTCCAGGGTGCGCGGGGCCGGGGCGGTCTCGGCCAGGGTCGGGGCCGGAGCGGCGGCCAAGGCGACGACAGGGGCTTCGATGAGGATGGGCAGGCGAACCAGCAGGCGGCCGCCGCGCAGGCGCGAGACCTGGGCCGGACGCTCACGGCCGTCGACGACCAGGGTCCCCTCGGCGCGCTCACCGCCCTGGGCCTTGACCAGGGCGGTGAACAGCCCGGCCCCCGCCGCGCCCTTGGGCAGGCGACGCGCGTCGCCGATCAGGTCGGTCCAGGCGGGGTTGGCGGCCAGCACACGGCCGTCGGCGGCGGTCAGGGCGGCGGGTTCGGGCAGGGCGTCGATGAAGGTCTCGGCGCCTTCCAGGCTCTCGTCCTGGAGATTGGTCGAGGCGCGGATGGCCACCAGGCCCAGGATCGCCACGCCGGCGATCCCGCCCAAGAGCAGCAGCCCCGCCAGGGTGGCCGGACCGGCCTTGAGGGCCGGCGCGGCAGCGAACACGGCGGCCAGCACGAGGAAGATCGCCGCTCCCCAGATCAGGAAGTCGGGGCGACGCTTGCCGGGCCCTGCGATGTCTTTGGTGGACGCCTCGGTCATGGGTGACCGAAATCCTTCTTCAGCCTTTACGGGACCTTGCCCGCCGATTCGTTGGATAGGATACCCTTAACGCACCCTTGGAGCGCGATCCGTCATCGATTCGTGATTCCGTGACGGAAATGAGTCGGGGCGACGCCTTACTCCGCCCAGCTGCGCGCCTTGGCTTGCTTGTTGTTCAGCACGAAGCCGATGACCTTGGCGACGGCCTCGAAATGCTCGGCCGGGATCTGGTCGTCGACCTCCATGGTGGCGTAGAGGGCGCGGGCCAGGGGCGGGTCTTCCAGGATGTAGACGCCGGCGTCCTGCGCCACCGCGCGGATCCGCAGGGCCAGGTCGTCGACGCCCTTGGCCACGCAAACCGGAGCGGCGTTCTCGCCCTGCTCGTATTTCAGCGCCACGGCGTAGTGGGTGGGGTTCATGACCACCACGGTCGCCTTGGGCACCGCCTGCATCATCCGCTGGCGCGAGCGCTGCATGCGCAGCTGCTTCTGCTTGCCCTTGATGTGCGGGTCGCCTTCGGACTGCTTCATCTCGTCCTTGACCTCCTGCAGGCTCATCCGCATCCGCTTGGTGAAGCGGATGCGCTGCCAGAACCAGTCGAAGCCGGCGGTGGCCCCCAGGAAGATCAGCACCATCCAGAACAGCTTGACGCACAGCTTCAGCGACATCGGGATGATCGCCGCCACGTCCATGCCCACCAGGTTGGGGATCTCGGCGGCGTTCGGCTTGACCACGTACCAGGCGATCAGCCCGGTCACGATGAATTTCAGGGCCGACTTGGCGAACTGCATGAACCCGTCGGGGCCGAAGATCCGGCCCAGGCCCTTGATGATGTTCAGTTTCTGCAGATCGGGCTTGATCTTGTCGGGCGACAGCATGAAGCCCGACTGCGCCACATTGGCCGCCGCGCCCAGCAGGCCCGACACCACCATCACCAGGATCACGGCGGGCAAGGCGGCCATCACCGTGGTCCTGGCGATGGCCCGGATGCTGCCCTCGACGTCCATGGTGCCGGCGTGGGCGAAGAACGGGGTCAGGGTGTTGACCATGTCGCGGGTCAACCAGCCACCGGCGATGACGACCACCCCAAAAGCGCCCGACAGCGAGGCCAGCTGCGAGATGTCGGCGGATTTGGGAACGTCGCCCTTGGCGCGCGCGTCCGACAGCTTCTTGGCTGTTGGCTCTTCGGTCTTTGACGCGTCGTCGGGTTCGTCGGCCATGGCGCGTCCCTAGTTGAACACCGCCAGGAGCTCGCGATAGCGATCACTCCAGACCATGGCGATGCCGCCGAGCGACAGGCCCAGCAGGGAGAGGCCCAGGATGACGCTGAGCGGCGAGGTGACGAAGAAGATCTGGAACGACGGCATCACCCGGCCCACCAGGCCGGTCGCCAGGTTGAAGACGATCGAGAACACCAGCACCGGGGCGGCCAGCTGGACGCCCAGCTTGAAACTGTCGGCCACGGTGCGCACGGCCAGGGTGGCGGCGTCATTGACCGGCACGGCCCGGGCGAACGGGAAGATGTCGTACGACTTGACCATCGCCCCGATGAACAGGTGATGCAGGTCGGTGACCATGATCAGCACCAGGCCCAGCATCGACAGGAAGGTGGCCACCGCCGTGCTGCTGGGGGCGCCGGCCGGGTTGGCGGTCTGGGCGAAGGACAGCGTGGTCTGGATCGAGATGATCTCGCCGGCCGTGGTCAGCGAGCTGACGAACAGCTTGAGCACCATGCCGATCATCAGGCCGATCAGCACCTCGTGGATCACCGCCCCGGCCACGTCGCCGACGCTGCTGGGCACGGTGGTGATGGAGCTCGAGACCAGCGGCGACAGGATGATGGCCATCAGAACGGCGAACGACAGGCGGATGCGCGGCGGCACCACGGTCTCGCCGACGCCGGGCATCAGCATGACCATCGCCCCGATCCGGGCGAAGACCAGGCCGGCCACATAGATCTGCAGGACTGTGGCGTAGCTGTCCAAGCTACATCCCGGCGATCTTGGCGGCGATCTCGTGCATGAAGCCCGACATCAGCGCGCCCATCAGCGGCAGGAACAGCAGCAGCGACACGAAGATCGCCACGATCTTCGGCGCATAGACCAGGGTGGCCTCCTGAATCTGGGTCAACGCCTGGAACAGGCCGATGGCCACACCCACCACCAGCCCCACCAGCAGCACCGGCGCGCAGAGCTGCAGGGTGAGCCAGATGGCGTCGCGGCCGACATCCAGGACTTCGGCTCCGGTCATCGGAGAGCCTCTTGCTGACGCGCGCACGCGAAGGGAACTGATGGCTGGCATCCTCGCCGGTCATGGTTAACAGCGGGTTAGGGAGGATTAACAGCATGCGGTCTGGCACGCGGCGAAAGGTCGCCGGATCGACTAGATCGTCCGCCCCAGCCAATCCTCGCCAGCTTGACGCACCCGTTGGATAAGGACGTCCGCGCCGTCCAGACGATAGATGATGATATGGCTTCTGTAGGGATGGACCCGAATGGAGCCTTTCAGCTCGGCTCGCTCCGGCGCCGCGAGAGGAAAGTCGGAGAGGAAGGCGAAGGCGCGTTCCAGTCCTTCGTGGTAACGCTCGGCTTGATCGACGCCAAATTCCGTAACGCCCGTCACGTAGATCTGGATCACATCGTCTTCGGCGTTCCGGCTGAGCCTATAGGTCACGGACCACGCCAGCCCGCACTCGCGCCACGGCTAAGATGTCGCTCATCGAATTGGCGCTCACGCCGCTTTCCTCAGCTTGGTCGATAAGGCGCTGCAGAGCGGCGATCTTGTCGGCGCGCTCTTGGTCGCGCCGGATAAGGTCGCGCACATAGTCGCTGGCGTTGCTGTAGCGCCCCCCGTCAGTTTGGCCTTCAACCCAGGCCTTCATCGCGTGAGGGAGAGAGACGTTCATTGTAGCCACGGCGGACCTCCAAGCTATTGTTGGCATAATTTGGCAAGGATTGCCAACATCGGGTCGCTTGACCGGTACTTTGTGCGTCTGCCCTAGCCCTGGACCAGCGCCGCCATCACGTCCCGCCATCCCTGCTCCGCCGCCGGGCCTGCACTGTCGAACGCGGCTTGCAGGTGCTTCATCTGGGCGCCGGTCAGCTCGGCTTCCAGCCGTTGGCCCTCAGCAGTAAGCCGCAGGTTCTTGACCCGGCGGTCCTCCGTCCCCTCCACGGCCGCGACGAGCCCCATCTCCAACAGCTGTCGCAGCGGCGCGTTCAGCGCCTGCTTGCTGACGGCCAGCAGGTCGAGCAGGCCCTTGACCGACACGTCGGGCCGGCGGCCGATGAAGTAGAGGATGCGGTGATGCACGCGGCCCAGGCCCCGCCGCTCGAGCATGCGGTCGGGGCGGTCGGTGAAGCCGCGATAGGCGAAGTACAGCGACTCGATCGCGGTCCGCAGCTGGGCCTGGCGGTTTAGGTCAATCATGTTGACACAGTAGTCGACGCGATCAATGACTGTCGATAGGTCAAGCTTATTGACCCTGGAGGGGGAGACGAACCATGGCGCGCTTGTCGATGCGGAAGGCCGACCTGCACGCCTCGCCGGTGCGCGAAATGCTCAGCGTGGCCCAGCGACCGGGGGTGATCTCGTTCGCCGGCGGCCTGCCCTCGCCCGAGACCTTCGCGGGGCTAGACCTGCCGCCCCCGCCGCAAGCCCTTCTGCAATATGGCCCGACCGAGGGCGAGCCCGACCTGCGAGGGGAGATCGCCAAGGAACTGACGGCTTTGGGGATCGACGCGCCGGCCGAGCGGATTCTGGTGCTGTCGGGCTCGCAGCAGGGCATCGATCTCGTCGCCAAGCTGGTGGTCGATCCGGGCGTCGGGGTGGCCGTGGAATCGCCGGCCTATCTGGCTGCCCTGCAGGTGTTCCGGTTCTTCGGCGCGCGGTTCGAGATCCTCGACCGCGCCGCGCCTGCCGCCGGTTGGGACGAGGCGGCCCCCGCCCTCGCCTACGTCACCCCCACCTTCCAGAACCCGACCGGCCAGTGCTGGACCACGGCCGAGCGCCTGGCCATGGCGAGGGCCTGCGACGCCCATGACGTGATCCTGTTCGAGGACGATCCCTATCGCGACCTGGCCTATGAGCCCTGCGACCGCCGGCCCGTCAGCGCCGACCTGAAGTCGGCGTCGTGGATCTACCAGGGCTCGTTCTCCAAGACCGTCGCCCCGGGCCTTCGCCTGGGCTTCCTGACCGCGTCGGAAGACCTGTTCCCCTATCTGGTGCGCCTGAAACAGGCGGCCGACCTGCACACCAACCGACTGAGCCAATGGATGGTGCTGCAATATCTGACCGACCCGGACCGTGAGGCGCGGATGGCGCGGGTGGTGGACCTCTACCGGCGAAAGCGCGACGTCTTCGCCGAGGCCCTGACGCGACATCTGGGCGACCGGGCCGCGTGGACCACCCCGCCGGGCGGGCTGTTCTTCTGGCTGACCCTGGCGGATGGCGTGGATACCGAGGCGCTGCTGAAGCGGGCGCTGGAGCGGAACGTGCTGTTCACGCCGGGGAGCCATTTCCTGGCCCAGGGCGGCGCAAGCTCGACCTTGCGGCTCAACTTCAGCCTGGCCGCGCCAGAGGCGGCGGAGCGGGGGTTGAAGGTGTTGGGGGCGCTGTTGCGGGAGGGCTAGGGCCTCTTCCCGTTCCGCTCATCCCGGCGAATGCCCGGACCCAGATGGAAGGACTCAGACTGGGTTCCACGGGCGCGGAGCTCTTCCAATCATCCTCGACGCCATGGGATTTGGGTCCCGGCATTCGCCGGGATGAGCGGAATTGTGGAAAAGCCCTCTATTTCGGCTTCTTCACCGCCTGGACCTCGATCTCCACCAGCATGCCGCCAGCGACAAGTGACACCACCTGGCTGGTGATGCGGGCCGGCTTGTTGGGCTGGGTCGCCGTGCCGAAGAAGGTCTTGTAGGCCTCCATCATGCCCGGAAAGTCCATCTTGCCGCCCTTGGCCGGGTCGCCGACTAGCAGGACGCGCATCATGACGACGTCGCCCATGTCGGCGCCCTGGGCCTTCAGCGCGTCCTGGATGCGGGTCAGTACGCCCAGGGTCTGGGTCTTGGTGTCGCCGAAGGTGGCCGGCAGGGCGGTGTCGCCCTTGGCGTCGAGGGCCGGCGGGGTCATGCCGCTAACATAGATCGTCTCATAGCCGGCGGGCGCCACCACCACGCTGGAGATCGGCGAGGTCGGCGGGCCGACATGGACCGCCTGGGCGTTGGCGGCGGTTGCGACGCCCAAAACGAATGGTGCGGCCAGGGCAGCGGCGAGGATCAGGCGCTTCATGAGTCGTTTCCTTGATGTCGTTTTTGAAAATTTCGGACGCCACTCTCACCCGTCTTCCCGGCAAGGCCGGGACCCAGATTCATCCAGAGCGGCTCACGGGGTTTCACCTGGGTCCCGGCCTTCGCCGGGAAGACGGAATTATAGTCAATGAGCCTGCAGGTTGATCGGCTTCTTCACAGCCTTGAGCTTCACCCGCGCGGCGGCCACGTCGGCGGGGGTCACCGGCTTGCCCTTGTTACCCCAGGAGGAGCGGACATAGGTCAGGATGCCCGACAGTTCGGCGTCGCTGAGGTCGTCCTTGAACGACGGCATGCCCGCCCGGCCGGCCAGGACGGTGGCCATCACCGGCCCGGCGTCGCCCCGCACGAAGGCGTTGCCGGCCAGGGCCGGGAAAGCGCCCTTGACGCCCTTACCGGTGGTCTGGTGACAGGCCGAGCAGTTGTCGTTGAACAGCGACTGGGGCGTCGCCGCATGCGCCGAGACAGCGAAGGCCGACACGGCCAGGAGGCCGCAAGCCAAGACGATCGAATGGCTCATGGAATCTCCAAACCCATGTTTTCCCAAGGCATAGCTTCGGCTCATGCCGCGCGCACCCGGGCATGCAGCTTGCCGATCTGCTGCCAGGCTGATTCGATCGCGCCGGCCTGCCAGCCGCCCAGATAGGTCAGGTGCTCGCCCGACAGATAGATGCGGCCGTCGGGCTCGCACAGCACGGGATAGGACTCCTTGCGGCCGTCCTCGCTCCACTCGGCCCAGCCGCCCAGATTGAACTGCGCCAGGTGCCAGCTGAACGAGAAGGCGGTCTCGAAGTTTTCGGCATATTCGGGGAACACCTTCTGGCCGGCGGCCACGGCGAAGGCCGCGCGGTCGGCGGGGTTCTTCATGCTGACCTTCACCGCCTCGCCGCCGAAGGCGTAATAGCCCAGCAGCACGCCCTTCTGGCTCTGCCAGCCGGTGGACGGCAGGGTGATCGTGCCGATGCCCGGCATGTCGTTGTAGATGTGGCCGCCATAGATGAAGTGGTTGTCTTCCCAGAACCGGGTCTTCATCTGCAGGCCGATCTTGTTGACCGGCGCATAGGCCACGCCGGACATGGCGGCCTTGAACGGCTTGGAAAAGTCGGCGTCGATGTTCTTCAGCACGCTCAGCGGGATGGTGCAGATGCAGTAGTCGGCCGAGATGGTGTCCTGCTCGCCGAACTTGTCGGTGTAGGTGACCGTGACACCCTTGGCGTTCTGCTTGATCTTGTCGACCACGCAGGAATAGCGGATCAGGCTGCCGACGCGCTTTTCAAAGCCCTTGGCGATCTGGTCCATGCCGCCGATCGGCTGCAGCATGGTGCGCTGCTGCTCGTAGCCGGCGACCGAGGTCAGCACCTGCCAGGCCTTGGAATGCAGGATGTCGGCCAGGCTGTAAGGCGTGGACTCCTTGCCGGGGCCAGGATCGACGCCGGCCCCGGGCTTGACGTCGAAGCCGCGGCCGTCGGCGCCGGTGTAGCTGAGGTCGGTGGCCGACAGCCGGCCTTCATTGATCATGTAGGCCACGAACAGGTCGCGATCCTCGGCCGTCATCGGCGCGTCGAGCTGGCCCTTGGAGGCGGCCTTGGCGATCATCTCGGCGGCATGGCCGCGGGCGTCGGCGGCGATCTGGCCCTTGCGGACCGGCTTGCCCTTCAACGGGCCCTCGCCCTTCTCGAAATAGACATAGGCGGCGTCATTGTCGTTGACGAAGCTCTCCAGCAGCACGCCGAACAGCTTGGTGTAGTGCAGGGTCGAGCGGTGGTGATACGGAATCCGCCACGGGCCGTGGTTGATATACAGGCCCTCGTCGAAGTCGCAGGTCTGGGCGTTGCCGTTCAGGTCGGTGTGCTGGAAGCCCTTGCGCGCGCTCTGGCAGCGACCGCCGGCGAACGACCGGGCCTCGATGATCTGCACCTGGTAGCCGGCCTTGGTCAGCTCATAGGCGGCGGTCATGCCAGCCAGGCCGGCGCCCAGCACCACCACCTTGGTCCCCTTCGCGTCGCCTTCCAGGGTGGGGGGCGCGGCCATGGCCGAGGAGAAGCCGAAACCCAGGGCGTCCATGCCGGCAATGGCCAGCGAAACGCCGCCGAAGGCCGCGAGACCCTCGAAAAACCGCCGCCGCGTCAACACGCCACCCGACGCCGCGACCGATTGATCACCCATACGACCCCCGAAATTTTCTTGTGCTGTGATCGATCGTCCGCGAACCGGACGCCCCAGCTTGCGCATCACGAAACTTGCGCCTCGCCGGAGCAATGCGAAACTCCCCGGGCCGTCCTTAAAACCCGCTTATGCCGTGCGCATGGGCGCCGGAAGCGCCGCCTGCGCGAACAGCGGGCGAAGTGAAATTTCACTCTCTTGACCAAAAACGAGAACAGCGAATCGAAACGAAAAGAGCCGGGCGCGAGGCCCGGCTCTTCCGCCGTCGAGGGCAGGTCCAGCGATCAGAAGCTGTAGACGACCTTGCCGTAGTAGTAGCCGCCGTTGATGCCGAAGGGCGAGAACGAGGGGAACTGGGTCACGTAGCCGTTGCTGTTGTTCTTCAGATAGTGTTCGCGCAGCAGGCCGTTGATCCGGTTGGGATAGCGGTTGAGCAGGTTGTTGGCGCCGATCGTCAGCTTCACCGAGTCCAGCAGCGCATAGCTGATGTCCAGGTCGGTGATCAGAGCCGTCTTGACCGTGGTCTTCATCAGGTTGGACGAGCCGCTGTCATTGCTCAGGCCCGAGGATTCGCCGTAGACCGTTTCCTTCAGGTTCACTGCCCACTTGTCCAGGCTCCAGAAGGCGCCGGCAATGATCTTGTACTTGGGCGAGGTGTCTTCCAGATTGGCGATCGAGATGGCGTCGAACAGGGTCAGGCGCGGATCCAGGCCAGGCGGATTGGCTGCGATCTTGGTGACTTCGGTCTTGTTGTAGCTGCCGCTCAGCGTCCAGTCGATCCGGCCCCAGGTGTCGAAGTCGGAATAGTAGGTGCCGACGAAATCGACGCCCCGGGTGCGGGTGTCGAGACCGTTGACGAACATGTTGGCGCCGACGCTGTAGGTGGCGTTGGTGCGGATCGAGGAATCCACATTGACGCCGTTGGCCGCCAGGGCCGCGATGACCGCCGGCGAGACGATGCCGTTGGTCACCTTCACGCCGCCGACCGTGATGATGTTCTCGCCGTACAACGTGCCGGAGCTGACGATGCGGTTCTTGATCTTGATCTCATAGGCGTCGAGCGTGATCGTCAGCTTCGGCGCCAGATGCGTGACCAGGCCGATGCTGAAGTTTTCCGACTTTTCCGGTTTCAGGCCGTTGATGCCCAGCAGGCTGGCGCCGGGCGAGTTGGGCGGCAGTTGGCCGCTGATCGAGCTGGGCGAGACATTGATCCCCGAATAGTAGGACTCCGCCAAGGTCGGCGCCCGGAAGCCGCTGCTGACCGTGCCGCGCAGGGCGACGGCCGGCGAGAAGTCGTAGCGCGCGGTCAGCTTGGCCACGGTGGTGTCGCCAAAGTCGCTGAAGTCCTCATAGCGGACAGCGGCGTCCAGCTTCAGGGGCGCGATCGGGCTGAGGGCGATGTCGGCATAGATCGCCTTGTTGTTGCGCTTGTGCTTGCCGGCGTTGACCGGGGCGAAGCCGAAATAGGACTGCGAACCGCCGCCATAATAGGTGGCCCTGTCCCCGGCCGTGATCTCGTAGGTTTCCTTGCGGTATTCGCCGCCCGCCGCGAAGGTCAGCGGGCCGGCCATGCCGACCTCGAAGTCATGGCTGACGTCGAGGGTGTTGCTCCATTGGGTGTTGATGAAGCCGCCGGCGTGGATGTTGCGCGGCGTGTAGCCGGCGGTCGTCAGGGTCGAGGTGTCGGCATAGAGCGAGGCGTTGGCGGTGTTCAGGACGTTGACCGAGTCGTCGTCCTTCCCATAGGTCGAGCTGATGTCCCAGTTCCAGGCGTTGGTCACGCCGCTGAGGCCGCCGGTGACCGCGTAGTCGGTCTCGGTGATCGACTCCTTGGGGTCAAAGCCCAGGGGAAACGCAATGTCAGTCGCCATCTTGCCCTTGACGACGTTGGGCAGGCGATAGTTCTCGTGGGCCGCGCTCCATTTGCGGCCGATGGTGCCGAAGCTGTAAAGCTCGATGTCCGGGGTGATCTCGTAGCCGGCGTTGTAGGCCAGCACCGTCTGGCGGTACTGGGCGTCGCCGGCGATGCGATTCACATAGGGCCAGTTGGGGGCGTTCTTGACCTGCGGATAGCTCTTGGCCGGGCTGTTGTTGGCGCCGGCGTTATAGACCGAATCCACTACGCGCGGGTCATAGGCGCCGCGGAAGCTGTAGCCGTGGTACTTGGTCTCGCCCGTCAGGTTCAGATAGGACTTCTCGGTCGGGGCGATGCCGATATTGGCGGTGAAGTCGCCGGTGGTTCCGCCGCCGTCCTGATAGCCGCCACCGCTGATGATCACCTCACCGCCGGACGTGGCCTTTTTCTGGATGATGTTGATGACGCCGGCGATGGCGTCGGTGCCGTACTGGGCGGCGGCGCCTTCCAGCAGCACTTCGATGTGGTCGACCGAGGCCAGCGGGATGAAGTTAAGATCAGCGGCCGCGCCGCCCTGATAGGCCCCGCCCAGCACGGCCAGGTTGGCCGTGCCATGACGGCGCTTGCCGTTCAGCAGAACCAGGGTGTGGTTGGGACTGATGCCACGCAGCTTGGCCGACAGGGTCAGGGCGGCGGTGTCGCCGCCGAAGGCCTGGGCGTTGAAGGAGGGCACGTTCTGGGCAAGGGCCTGGATCATGTCCGGCTGGCCCGTGCGCTTGAGAACGTCGCTGCCGAGCACCGTGATCGGGGCCGGGCTGTCCACGGCCTTCATGCCGGTGGTGCGCGTGCCCGTGACGATGACGGTTTCGACTTCGGTGGGATCCGGGGTCTCCGGAGTATTTGCGCTGGCAGCAAAAGCCGCACCGGTCGCGCAAAGCGAAATGAGCGACACTCCTGCGAGCAGAATATTCCGCGAGTAATTATTCATCTATACCCCCTCATGCGCTTAACGCGCGATTGTGTTCTCCTCCATGACGCTTCAACCCAAGTAGGCTATTCTTATTTTTGGACGTGAATACAAACTGAACTCACGGACATTGCCGCGCACTGACTGTTCGCCGAACCTGAAATTTCTGCAACAGATCGTTCCGTTACCGAACCGCAACAGCGCCGTTGCAGGCTCAGGCGCCCCTTTGGACGGCGCCGTTTGCGGCTTTTGAGCAGATCGCTGTGCAGCGCAACGGCGCCAAACCGCCACAATTCCCCCCAGTCGGGCGCCCGCCTGTTGGCTGAACGTCTCAAGGTGGTGAGCGGTCGTTCGCACGGAAAACTTGAGCTGTGGCCGGCGTGAGGGCGCGTTGGGGGCAACTGCGCGCCCCTACCTTCCGCTTATCCCGACCAACGTCGGGACCCTAGCCGACTCGGCCGGGCGTTCACGGCTGTCCCGTTCTCAAACCCTTCTCCAGCGCCCTCGCTGCTTCCGTCGGCGAGCTCTTGTGGTCGTCGCGGTCAACGCTGAGATTGGCCGCCCTCATCGCCTCGACCGTGATCGCTCCGTCCAGCCCGGCCAGCGCCTTGCGCAGCGGCGCGTCGTTCGCCCGGCTCGGCGAGACCAGCAGCACCGCGTCATAGGGCGGCAGAGCGCCCTTGGGGTCGCCCAGCACCACCAGGCCGTCGGCGGCGATGCGCCCGTCGCTGGAGAAGGCCGAGATCACGTCGGCCTCGCCCGAGCCCAGGGCGCGGTACATGAAGGTGGGCTGGAACTGGCGCTTGGCCTTGAACCGCAGGCCGTAGACGCGCTCGACGTTGGCCCATTCGGGGCGCGAGAAGAACTCCAGGTCGCCGCCCATCGTCAGGTCGGGCGCCTTGGCCGCCAGGTCGGCCAGGGTCCTGATCCCGAGCGCCTGGGCCTTGTCGCGGCGCATGGCCAGGGCGTAGGCGTTTTCGAAGCCCAGCGGCGCCAGCAGCACCACGCCGTCGCGGCGCTTCAGCTCGGCGCGCAGGCCATCCAGCACGGCGGCGCGGCCGGGATTGTCGGTGCGGCCCAGGACATTGGCCCACAGGGTGCCGGAATAGTCGACATAGGCGTCGATCTCGCCGGCCGCCAAGGCGCGATAGGCGACGGCCGAGCCGAGGTTGATCTTGCGGGTGACCCGCGCCCCATGCCCCTCCAGCCGGTCGGCCATCAGCTCGGCCAGTATATATTGCTCGGAGAAGTTCTTGGCCCCGATCACATAGGTCGAGGGGTGAGGCGCGAAGTCGGCGGCCAGGGGCGCGACGGCGGCGACCAGGCCGATGGTCAGGCCCGCCAGGCCCGCGCCCCAGATCCGCTTGTCGCGCCGCTCGGCCCCGCGCTCGACCAGGCCCAGCAGTTGATCGACGGCCATGGCCAGGGCGGCCGAGCCGATACAGCCCGTCAGCACCATCGCCCAGTTCTCGGTCTGCAGGCCGGAGAAGATGTAGTCGCCCAGCGAGGTCTGGCCGACGGGGGTCGACAGGGTCGCCGCCCCGATGGTCCACACCGCCGCCGTGCGCACGCCGGCCATGATCACCGGCAGAGCCAGGGGCAGCTCGACGCGCCACAGCCGCTGGCGGTCGGTCATGCCGACGCCGCGCGCCGCCTCGACGATCGCCGGCTCGACACCGGTCAGGCCGGCCACGGTGTTTCGCAGGATCGGCAGCATGGAATAGAGGGTGAGGGCCAGCAGAGACGGCAGGAAGCCCAAGGCCGAGAAGCCGTGGCCGAACGCCCCCTTGGCCAGGTTGGAGAGCAGCAGCAACAGCGGGTAGAACAGCGCCAGCAGGGCCAGGCTGGGGATGGTCTGGACCAGTCCGGCCAGGGCCAGGGCCGGCCAGCGCAGGCGCGGGCTGCGGGCGGCCAGCACGCCCAGCGGCAGGGCGATGAGCAGGCCGAGCCCAAGGGCCGAGGCCGACAGCACCACGTGCCAGGCCAGGCGGTCGGGAAGGAGCGAGAGCAGACCGCTATTCACCGGTGATCTCCCGCATCCGGGCGGCCTGGCGGCGGGGAGCCTGCATCAGGGCCTCGACGGCCGGGTCGGCATGGCCGGCCAGCAAAGTCTTCGGCGTATCGTCGGCGATCACCTTGCCCCCCGCCATCACCACGATGCGGTCGGCCAGCAGCGCGGCCTCGGCGATGTCGTGGGTGACCATCACGGTGGTCAGGTCGAGCTGGTCGTGCAGGCGCCGCACGTCGTCGGCCAGGGCGACGCGGGTGACGGAGTCCAGCGCCCCGAACGGCTCGTCCATCAGCAGGATCGACGGCCGGGCCGCCAGGGCCCGGGCGACGCCCACTCGCTGGCGCTGGCCGCCGGACAGGGCGGCGGGGCGGCGCGCGGCGAGGGCGGCCGGCAGGTCGACCAGGGCCAGCAGCTCGGTGGTGCGTTCGGCGATCCTGGCGGGCTCCCAGCCCAGCAGGGTGGGGACGACGCCGATGTTCTCGGCCACGGTCAGGTGGGGAAACAGGCCCACCTCCTGGAACACATAGCCGATGCGCCGCCTCAGGGTCGGCCCGTCGAGGTCGGCGGTCGCCGCGCCATCAATGCGCACCCTGCCGGCGGTGAGCGCGACCAGGCCGTTGATCGTCTTCAGCAGGGTGGTCTTGCCGGCCCCCGACCCGCCGACCAGGGCCACGAACTGGCCTTTCCTGATCGAAAGACTCGTGGGCTGGAGAACGGCCGCGCCGTCATAGGTCTTGCTGACCTGGTCGAGGACGATGGCGTCGGTCATGCGGCTCCAGAGGGAAGCGGCGCCGTGTCGCACGGCGTCGTGTCACAGTCAGCCAGAACGCGCGGCGTGGGAAGCCTGTAGCGACAGCTGATTCCCGGCGCGGTTCGCCGCGACGGGCGCCGGCTCCCTGGAGACCGCTCATGACCACCGCCGCCTTCGACGCCCGCCCAGTCAACCTCCACCGCCGGGCCCGCGCCGCCAACGCCCGCCTGCGCTGGTTGCTGCTGACGATGATGCTGCTCAACGTCCTGGTGTGGGGCGGCATGATCGCGGCTTTGCGGGGCGTGGTGGACGTGCATGGGACTGTGGACCAGGCCTGGGCCCTGGGCTCGACCTGGCTCGCGGCGCTGCCGCATCTGAGCGTGACGATCACGCGCTGAGGGGGCTTAGCTCCAGTCTCAGTTTTGATCCCGCAAGCCCATCATCTTTCAGCCGTCATTCCCGCCCTTGTGGCGAGAACCCCTGCGTCCGCCGCAAGGGCAGAGGTGTGGCGCGCCAGCCCGCCAAGGCAGAGCACTGTCGGCTGAACAAGGGGTTCCCGCCACAAGGGCGGGTGTCATCCGTGACCGACAATTACTCGCGGTAACTATCTGAAGGTCTGGATGCCACGCCTGCACTAATGGCTGCGACCCCGGGCGACAAACTCACGGCCGAGCGCTCGCCAAACCGACAACAGCTCGCATTAGCAATTTTAGCGGTTCGGAGCTGACGGTCACCCGTGGTGGACGGCGCGACAGTTCCCCCTGAGCGCCACTTAAGCCTTGCCAAGGAAGCGGCCCACCGGGATCGTGTGGAATGAGCTCGCTAACGATCACTCGCATTGCGAACGTGCTGACCCAGCAATTTCGCAGCCACATCGATCTTTCGGATTATGACAAGCATCCGGCTGAGCAAGCAGACGCCGCTTTCTTATCGCGAGCTCTTGCGGCTCTAGCTGTGCGGCGCCTGGCTGGCGAAGAGCCTAGTGTTGCTGCAAACTCAGTTGTTGACGGCTACAACGATGGCGGTATCGACGCGATTCATTTCGATACCAAGACGGATACGCTGCTGCTGGTACAGGCGAAGTGGAGCAAGGTCGGAAATTCCAGCATTAATGAGATCGCCTCAAACAAGTTCGCCAACGGTGTACGAGATCTGCTTGCCGATCGTTTCGAACGTTTCGATCAGAGGATCCGCGACAAGCAATCCGAAATTCGATCAATACTCTACTCGGAGCGGCCAATTCGTCTGCGGCTTGTTACGATCCATACGGGGAGCCAGCGGCCGGCACCTCATGCGGTCAAGGCCATCGAAGACCTCGTGACCGAGCTAAACGGCGCGGTTCAAATCGCCAGCTACGACGACTTCGACCAAGCGGGCGTCTACGGTCTAATCACATCGGAAACGACCGATCCAAAAATTAAATTACAGGTCGCTCTTCAAGATTGGGGTCTAATTGAGCAACCGTATTTGGCCTACTATGGCCGCGCCAATGTAACCGAGGTAGCGCAATGGTGGAAAGAGCATCGCAGCTTCTTGTTCACCCAAAACCTTCGACTTTTCTATACAAACTCGGGAGTTAATAATGCAATTCAACGAACGCTGGCTGAAAGCCCGAGCAATTTCTGGTATTTCAACAATGGCATAACAGTAATTTGCGATTCTGTAGACAAGAGTTTGGTGGGATCTCCTGGTCGCGCAGTCGGAATTTTTAATTGCGAAGGTGTAAGTGTTGTCAACGGAGCCCAAACTGTCGGGAGCATTGGCACAATAGTGGGATCTTCCGTTGATCCAGAGGGTGAGTTTGCTGAATCGTTTGTGCCGGTGAGGATTATTTCGCTAGCCAAAACCTCCCCGGAGTTCGGCCGCCTGATAACCAGAGCTGCCAATTTGCAGAACGCCGTTGGAAACCGCGAGTTTGCGGCCATGGACCCGTTGCAGCATCGACTGGCTACGGACTTCGCTCTGGACAAGCGCCGTTACGTTTACAAGACCGGCGAATCCGATCCACGCAGCGATGACGGATGTAGCATCGTTGAGGCAACGCAGGCGCTTGCCAGCGAACGCTCAATCGCTCTAGCGGTGCAGGTAAAGCGGGAGATCGGCGCCATTTGGGCAGATACCGAAGCTCCCCCATACACCGATCTCTTCAACGCCAGCTTATCCACCGGCCGCCTTTGGCGGGCCGTCAGAGTTATGAGGGCTGTCGACGAGGAGTTGCACGTCCTGAAGGCGTCTGCGGCTCCGCGCGCTTCGCTAGTGGCCATCCACCTAAACCGCGTGGTCTTGCATTTCGTTTTTCAAGATCCCGAAGTGAAACGATGCTTTGCCCCTGACTGCACCGATGAAGATGTAACTACGGCCGCACGTAAGGCGTGCGCTCCGGTTTTCATCAAAGTGTCGGCTTATATTGAAGCAAATCATGCCAACGACTATTTGGCTCAATTTGCGAAAAATACTCAGAAGTGTGAAGAACTTGCGCGCTTGTACGACAAGCCCGATGGAGAGCAGGTTCCCATGCAGCCGGACCTTCTCGCGTGGGCTCGCGAATAGGACTTTAAGTGACGGCCTCCTCCAACATCCAGTCTAGCGGGGAGTTTTCACTGCCGTTTTCTGAGAGGTCGTGGATCGCATCCAACTATATGCTGGCTACTTGGCGCCATATTCTCTGATCTTCATTTGTCGCGGCAGCCAGCAGCGCACCGGCATCTACGATATGAACGAAGTCGCAGGGGCGCCCCGCGGCGTCCTTGCGATCGTTCCGCCGCAATCGATCTGCGTCGATAAGGATCGCCTCGATCTCCGGCCAAAATGGCATCGATAGGTAACGACCTTCAAATTCTGACGCTTCGTCTTTAATGTAGAATTGCCGCATAAACACCCGCGCCACGCGCTCTAAAAGTTCGACCGCTTCACGATTACCGTCCTCAGGCACAGGTGTTGGCCTGTGCGCCTCAATCCAGGAAGAAATAGCTGCTGGGTTGTAGTGCATTTCCTGTGAACCCAGGTCTTCCACCATCAAGCAATCTACTGCGGGCGGCTGAGACCCGAATGCAGTGCTGCCATCAACAACCATTATTGATACACGGCAGTTGTCAAACTTTACTGCTGATAGATCAGCCCCTCGCGCATCCATTCGAGCGATAGTGACATTGGTAAGGTCGGCATTGCCTGCTGTTCCGAAAATAACCACCTCGCCAGCTGGAAGCCCAACTAGCTGTAGTGGTTCCGGTAGGGAATTAACGACAAGCGTAGACAAGGACAAACTGCTGGCATTTTCCGTCAATCGTTCAAAACCGACATCGCTACGCGTGAGATTAATCAGGCGTCGCCGTACCTCGGTGACTGTCTTGATATCCATGCTGAAGAATGTGTCGCCCACAACCGACATAAAGTCTGAACCGAGATAACCTCTTCGAAGAAAGCGCGGCGTGTCTCCATCTCTGAGTCTCTTTAGAAGCGCGCTAGCAAGGAAATGGTTGGATATTTCCGTATGCGGAAATTTACGGAAGTCTTGTCGAGCATCGTTGTCCATCAAGGCAAAGGATCCGGCCTTATGCCGAAGCTTCGCAAGATCGGTGGGGTCTTTGATTTCTTTACCGAACGTGACTTCGACGGCCAGTTGGAGAAACGGAACATCCACTGCCTCTGTTTCCGCTTCAGCCATTTCAATTGCTATGAGCTCGAAAAGCTCCAAGAGAAGGCCGATCGCCTTTTCCTTCTCTAGTGGAACCCTCTGAACTATTAGTCCAGCCTCGCGCTCTATAAATTTACGGACGAGATATTCTCGTGGATTGACCAGCTCCTGTAAAAGTGTTTCGAGCTTGCCCACTTTTGCTATTTCGCTGAGGAAGTAGGGTCGAAGCGCGTATGAATTTTCCTTCAGCAGATCCTGCGCTTGGTCTGTTTTGAGGTCATCTTCACCCCATCCAGACCTAACTAGCCATTCCTTGGCTGATTTTGGGGTGATGGATGAAAGGCGGACGTGGGAAATAGCTGTGTATGACGATATATCCCCCAACTTCTCCCTGAAGCCGGCAAGATCGAAGAACGTATCTCGTCCGGCAAGGAGTATTGGCCCTCCACTTCCAACTTCATTTAAGAAATCTTTCAGCACAGACCACGCATCTGCGTAACCATCAGCGTCTACAAGCTCATCAAATCCGTCGATAGCTATCTGAATGACGCCATTGCGAATTAGAGACGGAACTTGATCATACGTAAATTTGGCGCGGACAAGCTGGATTGAAAGAGCAACAAGCTCGTCGAAACTCACCAGGCGCCTTCCGCGATTTGCGACATGCAGTATAGGGGGCTCAAACGCCTCTTTGCCATAGTTGATAGCGCGCCTGGAAACTAGCCGTGAGATCGTAGATGTCTTTCCAACACCTGCCGGTCCGTCAATTAGTATTAGCCTGATAGGCTTCTCGTCGTTTATGTGCGTGGGAAGTGATGTGGAGTTTTCAAATACGCTCTGACTGAGCGGAGCCCCATCCACAATCCCCTCAGGCTCTATGAAGAGTGCAGGTAGAGACTGTGAAAGTATTCGCTTTTGATTATCCGCCATCGTCTTGACGGCGGCGAACAAATCTGAGGCAAGTAGGGATCTAAAATTGACAAAACTGCGCTCCGAGCCGGATTCGGAGCGAGTATTTACCTTCCCCGTTTGCACGTCGATGGTTACGTTTAGCTCTTCGCCTTCACGGAATAGGCGGGCACGCAGGAGCGCATCCCCTGCGATGACCTCGACCACCGTCGCCGGATCCGCAAAGGGGCGCAGATCAAGCTCGAACCTGTCAGCGTTAATCAAGCTGCATTCCTATCTGGTAAGATCGTCACTAGGCCCGCTGTCTTTAGATGCCGGCTTCCAGCTTGCCGACGCAGCATGTGAACTTTCGCGCCCCACTGATCGGCCATGAAAATTCCGGGTAGCAGATCATCGTCATCGCCAATCACGACATGAATGTCGTCTTTGGCGCTGCGGACGGACCACAGCAGGTCACCAACCAGACCCGTATCAACCATTTTCTGCCGCAGGGCACCGGGATCGCCGTCGATCTGGGATCTAAGCGTATCGAAAAGTGGCATGCGTGGACCGGCGCATAACATCCGATCCGCGATTTCGATATCCGCACCGAACGAGACAAGATCGATCACTGTGGACCGTGCTACCAGGCGATATTGTTCCACTGCGCGCATGTCGTCAGTCTTGCTCGTTCCTGTGTACCAGCCGTGATAGAGGCGCCATCGAACTCGAAACGGCGTCTTGGCATCGACTGATTTTAGGTGCGCAGCAACCACTGGCTGGAGCGCATTGAAGACTCCTTCTACCTCCCTAGCAGCGCGTTTCAGATCCTTTGTTGCGATGCTCGGGCGGGGGCCGAGGCGGCGCGCGGTATCCCAGTCGAGAAAGATTATTGCACTACGCATTGCGCGGATAGCGCGCGCAGCTTGGCTTTACCGTCAAGCTATTTCCGCGCATGCAGAGCAAAGGGTAAGCCTGCCGCACGTCGCGGCCCACGGCGTCGCCTCGACACCTTGTACGTCATGCGTTTGCCTTTGAGCGGCTTGCTCCGAGAGAACAATGGCGGAACATGGGAGGGTGGACATAAGGCAAGATTGAAGCATCCGGCCCAGGTGGGCGCGATGCGATTGTCTGCACACTGGATTTTCCGGGTCCACCTTTTTGGGGGTGGTCTTGGCGAACTTGCCGGGCGTTTCTTTTTCAACGCCACGACCCGGCCCCAAGCCCCAAATCGTTGATTTCTTGCCCCGCAGGCGCATGCTTTGGCCATGGACGACCACCTGCTGGATTTCGAGATTCGTCCCGGCCGTATCCACAGTGACGGCCGACAGGCGATCGGCCGCGCCGGTCGCCTAAGCCGTGTTGTCGCCAAGCGCGCGGGTGGCGGCGCGAGCCGCACGAAGCGGACCGGCGGCAAGGCCATAGCTCCGAACGCCCCCGGCCGCTGCTCGCGGATCGGCCGAGGCCAAGACGCCGCCAACAGCCTCAAGCATCAAGCCAGCCAGCGACACGCCACCGGCTATCGCTCGCGCCGCGTCGTCGTGAAGGGCCGCATCGTCGGCCTCAAGCGCGGTAGCCAAGCGGCCGGCGCGCATCTTCTCTATCTCGTCCGCGATGGTGTCGCCCGCGACGGCGAGCCTGCCAAGCTCTATGGGCCGAGCGCCGATGACGTGGACAGCAACGCCTTCACCGAACGCGGAGCCGGCGACCGCCGCCAGTTTTTTTCGGTTCATCGTCGCTCCGGAGGACGGCGCGGAGCTATCGGATCTGCGATCCTTCACCCGTGAGCTGATGGAACAGATGCAGACCGACCTGGGCACGCGGCTGGACTGGGTGGCGGTCGATCACTTCAACACCGGACACCCGCACAGCCATGTCGTCATCCGGGGCGTCGATGATCGTGGCAAAGACCTGATCATCGCCCAGGACTACATCACCGCCGGCTTGCGCCATCGCGCCGAGAACCTCGCCACCCTGGAGCTGGCTCAGGAGACCGAGCTTGAGGTGGCCCGCAAGCTCCAGGCCGAGATCACGGCCGAACGCCTGACCCGCATCGACCGGGCGATGATCCAGGATCTCGACGCCAGCCAATCGCTCGACCTTCGCCCGGCTTCCGGACAGGTCCGGGCCGAGGCCGAAGCAACCTTACGACTTGGCCGACTGAAGACCCTCGAGCGCCTGGGCTTAGCCGAACAGGCCGCGCCGGGTGTCTGGACCCTATCCAAGGACATCGAGCCGACCTTACAGGCGCTTGGAGAGCGCGGCGACATCATCAAGGCCATGAGCCGGGCGCTCAGCCGCCGGGGCCAATCGCGCGCTTTGGAGACAATGGTCATCGACGCCGATGGCGGGGGCTTAACACCGAAGATCGGCCGGGTGATCGACAAGCGTCTGGTCGATGAACTGGGCGACCGCATCGGCCTGATCGTCGATGGCCTCGACGGCCGGGTCCGTCACGTCGAGGTCGATGGCGACACCGCCAGCGAGATCAAGTTCGGCGCCATCGTCGAGACCGGCGCGCGGCCGACCAGCCGGCCAGCCGATCGCACAATCGCAGGGCTCGCGGACGGTGGCGTCTATCGCCCCAGTGGGCACCGCCAGCGGCGAGAGAGCGGCGAGATGCGGCTTGCGCCGGGCGCCAACGCCGACGACTTCGTCGAAGCCCATGTTCGCAGGCTGGAGGCGCTACGCCGGGCCAACGTGGTCGAGCGCCTGGGCACTGACATCTGGCACATCCCGAACGACTTCCAGGCCCGCGCCGAGGCCTTCGACGCGTCGCAGGGCCGCCGCGCCCAGGTTCGGCTTCTGTCGGCCTTGGACCTTGAGAGCCAGATCACCAGCGATGGCGCAACCTGGCTGGACCGGCAACTTGTCGGCAAGGGTCTGCCCGAGGCCGCGTCGCAAGGGTTTGGCGGTGAGGTCGAGAGGGCGCTGGAGCGGCGGCGCGGCGTTCTCTTGCGGCAGGGCCACGCCACGCGGACGCTCGACGGCGGATGGCGTGCCAAGCCCGATCTGCTGCGCACCCTGGAGCGGCAGGAGGTCGCCAAGGTCGGGGCAGAACTCGCTAACGAGAAGAACTTGCCCTTCCGTGTCCCGGAGGCCGGTCAACCCGTGAAGGGAAGGCTCGCCGACAGCATCCAACTCGCGTCGGGCAAGTTCGCGGTGATCGAGGGGAACTATGACTTCAGCCTTGTGCCCTGGCGCCCGGCGTTGGAGCGCTATCGGGGCCAGCAGATCGCCGGGATGATGGAGCCCGGCGGCGGGGTGAGGTGGCAGCTTGGGCGCGGTCGCGGCCTGGGGATCTGAGGGGAGTCAGTCCGGGGAGTCCGGTGCGTCGGGCGCATCGGCGCCCTTCGTGGTTTCAAACACCTGATCAACCAGCGACGAGCCCGTGGACAGGCGACGGGCGAGCAAATCCAGAAAGTCGCCATAGCGCTGGCGTCCCATAGCCTGAGCGGCGGCGTTGTCTTGGGCGCTTAGGCGAGGCGTGGAGGCGAACCAAGTGCGGATGAAGATCGCCAAAGCCTCGTTGCCGACCTGGGTCTCCCGTTCGATCCGTTCCATGTGGCGGTTCATTCGGTCCAGCCGTCGGATCAGGGCTGCTTCCGTTCGCTCCGCGCCATCGGGCGACATGAACGAGGCTACCGCCGCACGGACGATCTCAGACTTCGGGCGGCGGGTACGGGCCGCCAGTTGATCGAGCGCCTTGGCGATATCAGGCGGCAGATAGACCTTGGTCTCGACTTTCATGAGGGATCTCCGGCGCCCGCCAAGAGGTTGTTGTCGCCGGTTAGGCCCAAGCGCTTGCGCATCAACCAAGCCCGATGGCGGGCGCGGTCATAGGCGGAGGGCGCCTGGGCTACGGCGATGCGTGCGCCAACGTGGCGCCAATGGTCAGGTGCGACCCGCTCGGGCCGCAGCCCCTGGGCTTCGATGGCGTCGATGACCACCAGGGCGGCTTGAACCTTCACCCAGGTCTTCAGGTCCAGCAGGATTCCAGCGCCGGGGGCGACGAGGGGCACGGCATCGAAGGCTTCGCCCGTGGCAACCGCTCGCAGGACCCAGAGCCGTGACAGGGTGGTGCCGTATTGGCCGGCCTCCCAATGGACGACGGCGAAGACCGCGCCAGGGGCGAAGGAGACGACGCGGCGGCGACGGTCGATCAGGCGCTCAGGCGCTCATCAGCGATGCGGCCGAAGCGTATCCAGCGCTGAAACTGGCCCTTGAGCCAGATCAGGTGGACTTCGGTCGGCAGCAATGGAGCGGATTCGGGCATGGCGCCGCCATGGTCCGCGCAACGCTCGCGGCTTCAAGGGGAGGTGAACCGTCGTCGTAGAAAGACAGGCTGTGGGAAAGAAACGGCGGGTTTCCCCACGCATAGCTATCGTCTCGTCCGCCTCCCGGCATCGCGCCCAAGGTCCGCTTACAGGCGCGGGGCTGATTTCTGGACCCGACCCATCTGATACCCTGGACGTCACGCCCCCAGTATTGACGAGCGCGCTTTTCTCCGCCCCCGAAGCCACGATATCAACGACCAACGCGGAGATCGCTCTACCGGCGACGATCTCGAATTTTCAGGGGAGACGCCAATGACATCCTCTTGCAAATGCCATCGACGGACAGCAGGGCTCCCTTTGATAGCGAGCAGGACCTCTTCGCTGACATCGCGCTGGCTAAATAGCGAATAGGTATAGCTGTCGTGATAGGGAATGGGACCGCCGACTAGGCACCAATATTCCGTGACCATGGAGAGGGTTAGTCGACCGTCGATGCGTACAAGGAGAGCCCAGGGCGGCTCCTGATCTTGCGGCTCGATCCGCTCCCAAGGCCCGATGTATTCGTCAATCGGGACCTCGTCGGTGCCGCGCCATTGAACAAGTACGGTCACCTGGCCGCCCCGTTCCGCCAGGTATGTTACAAGGCATCGCCATAGCAGCTTGTCAAAATACCAGTCGGAGCAACCTTCGACGGCTGTCTCCTGGATGACCGCAAACCGTTCGTTCAACCCCGACAGCGCCACAATTTCAGGGATCGACGAGAAGCCTTCATTGCCCTTGACGAACCGCACATCGACTGAAGCGTCGCTCGGCTCAAATGCCCCCCTATCTTGTTTCAGTTCATTCTCCATCGGGTCGTGCAGGTCTCCGCTGCGTCGGCCAAGTTGTCATCATCGCTGCAAATCCGGAATTGCCAAAATCCATTGCGGACACCAGCTGTTATCGGGAAGCTATGCCTTTCTACGAATGAGGGCCTAGTGAGCGTCGAAAATGCAAACGTGATCGACGGCCTTGGCCTTAGTAAAGGCGGTTCGTGCGTCGAGATGTTGATCAGCGACCACCTTCCATGGCGCGATCCGAACCACTTCTCGTTCATTGAAGCTAAGGTAGAAGCGTACGCGAACGCTTATCTTTCCGGCCAATTGGTCGAAACCTTGCCGTCTGCGGAGGGTAAGCCCGCGCTTATCAGATTGGTGTGGAAGTATCAGCCGGACGATGAGGCTACGCGCTTCCTCAATGACGTGCGGCAGCAGTTGATCGGCGTGGGTATTGAGTTCGAACCTTGCGCGCTTCCGGACGGTGACTAACGGCCGACTTCCACCCTTCTGATAAGTTGCGAGGGTCCGCTTCTGGGTCATTTGCTGTTGGCGGGTGGGCCAGCCGGTGATCGCCCCCTCAAGGGCGGCTTTGCCGCCGCCTTCGGCGATGCGCTTCGCGCCCCCTTGACCGGCCGCTCGCCGCCCGGCTTGGGCTCGGCAAGCGGTTTAAGCCGAATCAGGCGCGTTCCGCGCCTGCGGCTCAACCGCGATCTAGTTTGAGGCGAACGCCGGGGCCGACGCCATTGGCCTCATCAGCCTCCAGGAAAACCACCCCAGCGTCTTCCAGGGCTCGCCGGATAGACCCGATATTTGCGACTGAGCTCCGGCCGGTTCCTACGGTGCCCTCCATCCGCCGGATGGTTTGGAGCGACACGCCCGAGACTTCGGACAGCTGAGCGCCAGTCCAGTCCAAGAGAGCCCGTCCAGCTCGAATTTGCGCGCCTGTCAGCATGAATGGTATTTTTTATGCCGTATGGTTGTTTTTGATTGATATGGAGGATTCGGATTGATAGAGTGACGATAACCTCTGAATCAGGACCTACGCTATGGGCCAGCGTCGAAAGACGGGCGACAGCACGCGCCTGCCTGCCTTCTCACGTCGCGCCGTGATCGGCGCAACCGCTGCGTTGCCGTTGGCGGGGCCTGCGCGGGGATTGGCGCCCGTAGGGGCGGCCGAGATTCCCGCGCAGTGCGCCAACTGGATCGCGTTGGACCTAGAGATTGATCGCCTCGCTTCGCGCTGGTCGCAGCTTGAGACCTTGGCAGTCCGTCAGTTCGACTACTTCAAGCTCACGCAAGCTCAGATCCGAGCCTTGCCCATGGGGCCGGAAATGGACGCCACCGACGCCGAATGTCGCCGTCTTGGCGATGTACGCGAAGAGGCGCTGAAGCCCCTTGGCAAGCTCACGCCCCAGACCATTCAGGACGTTTCAGCTCAGCTTGCCATTGCCTATCGCATCCTTGACTTCGAGCGCGGCGACGCTTGGCCATTCGTGCGACAGGCTTGGACGTTCCTGTCCCGCTCTTACTGTCCCGGCTGTGGCGCGGCTTACGCGCCCAGCGGATCGTTGCGGGTTGAGCCGCAGTGATTTGGGGGGCGAACCCCAGAATGCTGCGCGTCGCCACCGGGTTTGTTGCAGGTTTGGCGCGTCTTGAGGGGCTGGTGGGAAAAAATCTCGATTTACTCTTTCGGTTTCCAAAGGCGCCGCCAGTATCCGGCGGGCCTCCCGGCGTATCCCGCAGTTCGATCCAAGCCCTTGTTTCGGCTGATGACCTTGCGTTGACCGATACCAAGACGCGCCCAACGCTTCTGGCTCCTGCCCCCAAGGAGCCCCGCATGGACGACGCCCCACGTCCCTCGTCAGGGACGATCATTCCCGCCAACGATGAGCCTTCCACCCCTCCCGAGTTCGACGCCGTGGTCATGACCCTGGCGCGATTGCTGGGACGGCAGATGGCTCGCGAGCAATTCCTTGCGGCTCAAGAGGCCGCCAACGCCCCAGCCGGTGACGGCGATTCCTGAGAGCTTGGAGGTTCGATCATGTCCCGCGTCGCGCTCTATGCCCGCTACTCCGACGACAAGCAGTCGCCGCACTCGATTGATGATCAGTTCCGCATCTGCCGAATGCACGCCGACAAGCAGGGCTGGCCCGTCGTCGAGACCTATTCAGACGCGGGGATCTCCGGTTCGACGGTGATCTTCCGTCCCGGCTTTCAGGCGCTGCTCCGCGATGCTCTGGCCGGCAAGTTCGACGTGGTGGTCGCTGAGGCCTTGGACCGGCTCAGTCGGGATCAGGAGGACATCGCCGCCGCCTTTAAGCGGCTGCGCTTTGCGGGCGTGCCGATCATTACCCTGTCAGAGGGCGAGATCAGCGAATTGCATGTCGGCCTCAAGGGCACGATGAACGCGCTGTTCCTCAAGGATCTCGCCGCCAAGACCCATCGGGGTATCCGGGGGCGCGTTGAGGCGGGCAAGGTCGGTTGCGGCAACGCCTATGGCTACAAGGTCATCCGCACCATCGACGAGGCGGGCCGGGTCTCAACCGGCGAGCGTGAGATCATCGCCGATGAGGCGCAGGTCATTCGGCGTATCTTCCGCGACTACGCCGCCGGCAAGAGCCCGCGCCGCATCGCCATTGAGTTGAACGCGGAGGGCGTGCCCGCGCCGTGGGGCGGTCGGTGGAGCGACACCTCGATCCGGGGCAACCGGGCCTTGGGCTCGGGGATCATCAACAACGAGTTCTATGTCGGCGAGATGATCTGGAACCGGCGTCGCCGGATGAAACACCCCGACACCGGCCGGATCACCCTGCGGTTCAACCCTGAGAGCGAGTGGGTTCACGTCCTGGCGCCGCACCTCCAGATCGTCAGCGATGAGCTGTGGGCCGCCGCGCGGGCCAAGCAGTCCAGCCTTGTCCACGTCTACGAGGAGAACATGGCCAAGCACCGCTCGGCCCTAACGGCCATGCGGCGGCCTAAGACCCTGCTGTCAGGGTTGATCGTCTGTGGTGTCTGCGGTGGCACGGTCGCCAAGCGGTCGGGCAATCGGTTTGGCTGTTCCAACAACGCCCTTGGCAATGGCTGCGCAAATGGCCGCACCATCGTCCGCGACCGACTGGAGGAGCGCGTTCTCAAGGGGCTCAAAGAGCGTCTGGTCACGCCCGACGCCATCGCCCAGGCCATGCGGTCATTTATCGAGGAGAGCAATCGCCTCAACCATCAGCGCCGCGCCACGCGCGGGGGTGACGTGGTACGCTTGGAGAAGGCCCGCAAGTCCATCGCCGGCATCGTCAGCGCCATTGAGGACGGCGGCTATACCCGCCCGCTCATGGAGCGGCTGAAGGGGCTGGAGGCCGAGGTCGAAGGGTTGGAGGCCAAGCTCGCCGAACCCGTCGCCGACGTGCCCGATCTTCACCCCAACATGGCCGAGCTATACCGGCGCAAGGTCGAACGGCTCAGCGAAGCGCTCAGCCAGCCCGAGGAGCGCAACGAAGCGGCCCAGGCGTTGCGGGCGGTGATCAAGGAGATTATCCTCACGCCCGGACCCAATCGCGGCGAGATCTTCGCCGAGCTACGCAGCGAGTTCGAGACGCTTCTCCAGTGGGCTCAGGACGACGGAGGTCAACGGCGCAAGGCCGTTGGCGCGTTTCTAGGTGGACCGCTATCCGTCTCGGCTGACTCTCGGGCGAGAATGATGGTGCTGAGATATGAAGTCGCTCAGCCCCTTCCCGATCCGCCCGCCAACGGCGAGGCCGCGCCTTAAAACCTTGATGGCGAGCTTGCTCTGGCGTCTGACGATGTCAAGGACCGCCTCTGGCGGCCGCGTCGCGGCGGCGCTTCGCGCCGTCCTTGACATCGTCAGA
>NZ_JAFCTW010000015.1:0-111286 GCF_049896225.1 Caulobacter sp. DWR3-1-2
TCGTCTCACCCGCTTCACGACGCCGGGCAAGCTCACACCGCTCCTCGAGCGTGAGGTGATCATAGGCTTGTCCCATCGCAACACCTCGGTCAGAGAGTGTTGCACTTCGTTTGTGAACTGAGGGGACCCAAGCTGAGCTTGGCGCAAAACCGCCTACTTCGCCGCGTTGCTGGTCGCCAGCAGGGTGTTCACCTTGGTGAAGGTGGTCTTGATGGTGCCCGACAGGGCGCCAAGGATGCCGATCAGGGCGACGGCGATCAGGGCGACGATCATGCCGTATTCGATGGCCGTGGCGCCGCGCTCGTCGCGCCAGAAACGGCTTAGAGCAGATCGCGCAGCCAGGCGATCAGCGGCAGGTCGGCCGGCGGCATCCGATAGTCCGCGAGCCTGTCGGGCTTCACCCATTTCAGCGCCTCATGCTCCTGGGCGGTGACAAGTCCGTCCCAGCGCCGCAGCAGGTAGAGTGGCATGAGGAGGTGAAAGGACTCGTAATCGTGGGAGGCGAAAACGAACGGCGCCAGACAGGCCTGGGCCACCTGGATTCCCAGTTCCTCGTCGAGTTCGCGGATCAGGCATTGCTCGGGCGTCTCGCCCGGCTCGACCTTGCCGCCCGGAAACTCCCAAAGCCCGGCCAGCGCCTTGCCCTGCGGCCGCTGGCAGATCAGCACCCGCCCATCGACGTCGATCAGGGCGGCGGCGGCGACGAGAACGATGGGCTTGGGGGAGGACTGGATCATGACGCCTTAGTCGAACGGGTCACGCCGCTTGGCAACTGTCATCGACGCGGCCGCGTTGGTTGTCCCAGAACGAGGAGAACCCCATGAGCGTCGACGATCGCCTGGTGAAGAGCGCCGCCCTGATCGGCACGAAGGTCAATGACGTCGGAGGCCACAAGATTGGTGTGATCCGCGAGATCTATATCGACCGCGACGCCGGCATCGGCCGCTATGTGGCGATCGAGCCTTCGGGCCTGTTCGCGGCCGGCGGCAAGTATCATCCCCTGCCCTGGCGCCTGCTCACCTATGACGAAAAGGCCGAAGCCTATGTCCTCGACATCGCCAAGGACCGCTTCAAGGAAGCCCCGGCCTATGACCGCGACCAGTTGAACAGCGCCACCTATGGCTGGGCGGCGCAGGTGGAGCGGTACTTCGAGGTCTGACGCCGTCCGTCCTTCGAGGCCCGCTGCGCGGGCGCCTCAGGATGAGGGAAGTTGTTGCTGAATTGCTCATCCTAAGGTGCGAGGCGCAGCCAAGCCTCGAAGGACGCACTGCGCCAAATCGCGCACACCCTTGCCCGCCCTTGACTTCGCACCTGCAATAAACGATCTAGGGCGTGCGCCGTCTGGCGCTATCGGTGCTCCAGCCGCGTGAGGGACCTTTCTGGTCCGCCCTGTCGAGCACCCTGAACGCTTCCATCAGACCGCCCGTGTCACGCGGGGCGCTCCCCACCGACCCGCCGCCAGGCGAGCCGTGCGAGGATCGCATGCGCCGTCTCTGTGGCTGCACGAAAGCATCCAACCTTGACGCAATTCACCGATCTCGGCCTTGCCAAGCCCCTCCTGAAGGCGCTGACCGAGAAGGGCTACACCCAGCCCACCCCCATTCAGGAACAGGCCATCCCGCTGGTCCTGAGCGGCCGCGACCTGCTGGGCATCGCCCAGACCGGCACCGGCAAGACCGCCGCCTTCGCCCTGCCGATCCTGCACCGACTGGCCGAGGACCGTAAGCCGGCCCCGCGCCGTGGCTTTCGCTGCCTGGTCCTCTCCCCGACCCGCGAACTGGCGACCCAGATCGCCGAGAGCTTCCGCGACTACGGCAAGCACATGGGCCTGACCGTCGCCACCATCTTTGGCGGCGTGAAGTACGGCCCGCAGATGAAGGCCCTGGCGGCCGGCGTCGACGTGGTCGTGGCCACTCCGGGCCGCCTGATGGACCACCTGGGCGAAAAGTCCGCCCACCTGAATGGCGTCGAGATCTTCGTGCTCGACGAAGCTGACCAGATGCTGGACCTGGGCTTCGTGGTGCCGATCCGCAAGATCGCCAGCCAACTGCCCAAGGAACGCCAGAACCTGTTCTTCTCGGCCACCATGCCCAACGAAATCGGCAAGCTGGCCGGCGAGTTGTTGAAGAACCCGGCCCAGGTCGCGATCACTCCGTCGGCCACCACGGTCGAGCGCATCAACCAGTCGCTGATCTACATCGAGGCCCAGCGCAAGCGCCCCCTGCTGGCCGAGCTGCTGGCCGACAAGGCCGTTGAGCGGGCCATCGTCTTTACCCGCACCAAGCGCGGCGCCGACCGCGTGGCCAAGTACCTGGTCGCCAGCGGCATCGAAGCCGCGGCCATCCACGGCGACAAGACCCAGGGCCAGCGCGAACGGGCTCTCGCCTCGTTCAAGGCCGGCCACGTCAAGGCGATGATCGCCACCGACATCGCCGCCCGCGGCATTGACGTCAACGACGTCAGCCACGTCTTCAACTACGAACTGCCCAATGTGCCGGAATCCTATGTCCACCGCATCGGCCGGACCGCCCGCAAGGGCAAGGAAGGCATCGCCATCAGCTTCTGCGCCGATGACGAACGCAACCTGCTGAAGGACATCCAGAAGGCCACCCGCCAGGTGATCCCGACCTTCGACCGTCGCAACGACAAGAATCTGGCGGCCGCCGCGGCCGTGGCCGACAAGCTGGCGCCGCCGGAAAAGTACGTCGATCCACGCCGCGCCGACCCGCGCAACAACGTGCCGTCGGAACTGCGAAAGCAACGTAACCGTGGCGGTCGTCCCGGTGGCGCTGGCGCCAATGCCGGCGGCCAGGGCAAGCCCGGCGGCCAGAATCGTGGCCGCAATGGCGGTCAGGCTCAGGGCGCGCCCGCTGCGGCCAAGCCGGCCGGTGACTTCCGCGGCCCCAAGCGGGCCAACGGCGCCGCTGACCAACGCTGGAATCCGATCGACTAAGCGTCAGCTCCAGACGGCGCCTAGATGAAACGCCGGCCGTTTCCGTCCCAAGGGATGGAAACGGCCGGCGTTTCTTTGGGTAAGAATCCCAGTGGCTTCCCGCGACGCTTGAAACCCCGCCTTTGATGAGGTCTGTTCTTTGACCGTTGAAGACACGGTCGGGAAGGAACACGGGCATGGCGGACACCCGTGACCAGGGCGGAGCGATCGCCGCGCGGCGGCTCGGCGGTATGGACGCACGGATTGAGGCTGTCGACTGGGCGGCCACGCCGCTTGGTCCGCGCGGCGGCTGGTCGCCCAGCCTGACCTTCGCTGTCGCCTTGGTCGTGGCCAGCAAGTTCCCCACCGCCCTGCGCTGGGGCCGGGACCTGGTGCTGATCTATAACGACGCCTATGCCCCAATGCTTGGCGAGCGTCACCCAAAGACGCTGGGCAAGACCTTCGCCCAGGCCCCGCCGACCTCGGCGGCCGACGCCGAGGCCCCCGAGCGGGCGATGCTGGACGGGGTGAGCGGCGGCGACCTCATTGAGGACCTGCTGCTGCCGACCGTCCATGCCGACGGAACGGTCACCCAAGGCTATTTCACCATACGTCTCACGCCCCTGCCCGACCCGGAAGCGGCCAGCGGCGTGGGCGGCGTCCTGATCGCCCTGTCGGAGACCACCCGGCGAGTACAGGCCGAGCAGGCCCTTCGCGCCAGCGAGGAGCGCTATCAACTGGCGCTCGATGCGGCCAGCGGCGTGGGCACCTGGGACTGGGATATCGTCGCCGACCGGGTCTATGCCAACGCCCGCTACGCGGCCTTTCACGGCGTGTCGCCCGAACGCGCCGCCGAAGGCGCGCCGCTGTCGGAGTTTTCGCAGGCCCTGCATCCCGACGATTTCGAGCGGCTGCTGAAGTCGGGGCGCACCCATGTGAGCACCACCGCCGACTTCCTGGAGGAGTACCGGCTGCGCCATGCCGACGGTTCGATCCGCTGGGTCCAGACCCGGGGCCGAGTCGAGCGCGACACGAAGGGCTGGGCGGTGCGCCATCGCGGGGTGATGGTCGATATCACCGAGCGCAAGCGGATCGAGGCGGCCCTGGAGGCCACCGAAGCCGACCTGCGGATCGCCGTCGAGGCCGCCGGCCTTGGCCGCTGGGATCATAATCCCGCGACCGGAGCGCGCTATTGGGACCCCAGATGTCGCGAGATTTTCGGCCTGACCGAGGACGAGAAAGCGACCACGGAGACCGTGGCCCGGCTGGTCCATCCCGACGATTATCCAAGGCTTCGAGACGGGATTCAAATCGCAATCGACCCGGCCGGTCGCGCCAGCGACCACGTCTTCAACCAGGAATACCGGATTTTCCGCGGCACGGACGGCGCCCTTCGCTGGATCGAGGCCTTTGGCCGCGCCTTTTTCCGCGACGGCCAGTGCGTGCGCTTCGTCGGCGTCGCCTCCGACGTGACCGAGCGCAAGAAGGCCGAGCTGCACCTGCGGCTGCTGGTCAACGAGCTGAACCATCGGGTGAAGAATTCGCTGGCCACGATCCAGGCCATCGCCGGCCAGACCTTCCACGCCGCCCGCTCGCTACCCCAGGCCCAGGAGGCCTTCTCGGCCCGGATCGTCGCCCTGGCCGAGGCCCATGATCTGCTGACCCGTGAAAATTGGGAGGGCGCGGAATTGTCGGACCTGTTGACCGGGCTGCAGGCCCTGCACGGGGCGCCGGGCCGCTTTGCGTTCACCGGACCACCGGTCCGGCTGTCGCCGCGCATGGCGCTGTCGCTGTCGATGGCCTTGCACGAGCTGGCCACCAACGCCGTCAAGTATGGGGCGCTTTCGACCGTGGCCGGCCATGTGCGGATCGCCTGGTCGGTGACGTCAAAGCCCGAGGCGGCGTCCGGCGTAGCGCGGCTGGTGCTGACCTGGACCGAATCGGGCGGCCCGCCCGTTTCGTCGCCCACCCGCAGAGGTTTTGGGTCCCGGTTGATCGAACGCGGCCTGGCGGCGGAACTGTCGGGCGAGGCCCATATCGACTTCCAACCCGGCGGCGTCGTCTGCCGGATCGAGGCGGGGCTCGAGGGTTAGGCGGGCGAGCTTGGGGCGCTGGCTTGAGGTTGAATCTTAGCCTTTCTGATCCTCTCATCCCGGCGAGGGGCGTTTAGAGGCGATGTCGCGACGTGAACCCCTGAGGGCGCCCTGGCGGTCGGGGTGGAAGGTCGAAACGCCGCGCGCACGGCCTTCGCGGTCATCACGCCCAAGGCCAGCAACGCCACCGGAACCACGGCCAACAGCCAGGCCAGCACCACGAGCGCCAGTTGCAACACGCTGATCACCACGACCAGGGCCTTTGACTCCCGGCGGTCGTTCCGATGAAGGGCAAGCTGTGCTGCGGTCATGGCGCGGTGAACCCAAACCCCTCGATAACCCCGACCCGACACCGACCCTAGCCGGCGCGGAATGTCGTGCAATCGGGTAAAACCCTAATTGGAGCTTTACCTTAATCGCAAGGCCTTGGCGATCTGGGCGTCGCTGCGGCGCAGGCTCAGCAGCACCAGGCCGGCCAAGGCCAAGGGGATCAGGCCCCAGACCGCGAAGCCCGCCACGGCGACGCCGGTGGCGCCGGCCAACAGGGCCGAGACCAGCATCTCGGCCAGGGTCGCCACCCACGACGCCCCGCCCCGACGCTTGAACTCCGAGCGTTTGCCCGGTCGTTGGCGCCAGACATTGATCAGGCCGCTGCTCCAGGCCGCCAAGGCCGCGCCCAGGGTGGTCCAGATGGCGGCGAGCGGCGCGAACCAGGCCAGCACGGCGATCGGCAGGGCCAGAAGCAGCGCCACCGGGAGCCAGGCCGCCGCCAGTTTGGCGCGGCGCAAGGTGGCGATCCTGGCCGGCGAGACCGACAGCAGGTCCGGCGCCTCCTCGGCCGACACGGTGATCCAGGCCAGGCTGCCCGCGACCTGACCGGCCAGGAAGACCACCACCCCCGCCCCGCCGGCCAGGGCCGCGCCCGTCCCGTGCGAGGCGTTGCGGCTGAGCACCAGGGCGGTGGGGATCAGATAGAGCACCCGCAGCAGCACCTGCGACAGCAGGGCCGCGTCGCGTCCGATCAGCAGCAGCTCCTTGCGCAGGGTGGCCAGAAAAACCCCGCCGGAGAAGGCCCGGGCGCGACCCTTGCCAACCTTGGCGGGGGCGCTTGTCGTCGCGCCCTGGGCGGCGGCGGCGGCGTCCGAGAAGCGGCGTCCCAGGGCCCGGGCGGACAGGATGAACAGCGCCGCAGCGCCGCCCAGCATGACCAGCAGCGGCAGGGGCTGGCCCAACATGGCCCGCAGCGGCAGGTCGGCGAAGGGCGGCGGATTGAGCCGGCCTTCCTGGCTGCGTTGCATGATGTCGGCATAGACACTGCTGCTGGCCTGCTGCCCCAGGATGGATCGCGCCTGGCTGACCAGGAAGAAGCCCGCGCCGACCAGGGCCGCCATCACCTGAGCCACGGTGCGGGTGCGGCGCGGGCCGATCAGGGCGAACAGCGCCATGGCCAGCACCAGCCCGGCCGCCGTCGCCGCCAGGGCCAGGGCCGCCAGCACGCCGAACAGGCCGATCCAGCCGGGATGTCCATACAGCACGGTCGGCAGCAGCAGGGGCGTGGCGACCATCAGGAAGATCGTCGCCACCCCCGTCGCCACGCCTAGCGCCCGCACCAGCAGCACCTTGGCCGGCCCGATCGGCGAGGAGAACAGCAGGTCCAGATCACCCCGGTCGTACAGCGCCTCGCTCGACGCGCTGAGGGTCTGGGACAGCATCAGGGTGAAGATCACCGCGCTGGCCAGGGCGGCGATGCTGACCGACAGCGGGTTGATCGGGATGTCGTGGCCGTGCAGCCCCAGGGCGATGAGCACGCCGCCGGCGATCATCATGGCGCCGACGATCGTCAGGCCGATCAGGCCCCGCGCGCCCTTGCCGGCCCGCCCGCCCCGGAAACTTCGCCAGTAGAGACGCATCTCGTGGGCCAGCAGCCAGAGGATCGAACCCGGCGCCGCCAGGTTCACGCCACGGCCTCGCCAGATACGGGGGCGGGGGTCGCTGTAAGCTGCAGGAACACGTCCTCCAGGGTGGAGCCGTCCTTGCCGCCGCCCGCCCCCATCCCGCCGACCTGGGCGCGCAGGGCGTCCAGCGTGCCCTCGGCCAGCAGACGGCCGCCGGCGATGATGCCGATGCGGTCGGCCATGCGCTCGGCGACCTCGAGAATGTGGGTGGTGAGGATCACCGTGCCGCCGGCGTCGACGCGCTCCTGCAGCATGTCCTTGACCAGGCGGGCGGCGGCGGCGTCGAGGCCGGTCAGGGGCTCGTCGAGGATCAGCAGTTTGGGATCATGGATCAGGGCGCCGGCCAGGGCCACCTTCTGCTTCATGCCGCGCGAAAAGCCCTCGCAGCGCCGCCGCGCCTCGGACTCCAGGCCCAGCTTGGAGAGCAGCGCCTCGGCCCGAGCCTTGGCGGCCTTGGGTTCGACGTTCCACAGGCCGGCCACGAACTCCAGATATTCCAGCGGCGTCAGCTTGTCATAGATCATCGCCTCGTCGGGCGCCCAGGCGGTGATCGCCTTGGCGCCAGCCGGGTCGGCCTTGGCGTCGACGCCGAAGATGCTGATCTCGCCCTTGTCGGGCTTGGTCAGGCCCGCGACCATCCGCAGGGTGGTGGTCTTGCCCGCGCCGTTTGGCCCCAGCAGGGCGTAGAGCTCGCCGGCGTGGACCGTCAGGTCCAGGTCCATCACCGCCGGCTTGGCGAAGGTCTTGTCCAAGCCACGGACGATCAAGGCTTCGGTCACGGACGGGTCCTTTGGGACGGTGGAGCTGGGGCATGTGAACGTGTTTGGGGCCGCTGTTCAAGGTCCTACCCCATGGGGTAGGACTTCATGCGGGTTGCCGCTGAAGGTGTGAAAAAGGGTCGCGGAGCGGCGGACATCGTCCGGCAATTGTGTGTTCAACACCGTTTCGACGAAGCCGAGCGCTCCGCGCCATTGTTTTCCGCTCGCGTCCGGTAGGCGGTCCTTTGAAGGCCTAGCCGGAAGCCGGTTCGCCCAGCCTGCCCTGTTCAACCGCTAAGGCGCGGCCAATCCAGCCGGAGAACTCCTGACCGTCACGCGCTCTCGCTCAAGGTGGCCAGCAAGGTGTCCAACTGCTCGAACTGCTCGGGCATCCCGTCTGCCATCCCGACGAAGGCCTCGTCGAGCGCTTCCTTCGACGGATAGAGCTCGTGCAGGACCAACAGCGTCTGGCCCTCCCTTTCCTCGGAGGTCACCGTGGTGACGGCGGCGTCCTGGCTTTCGTCATTGGTCCAGACCAAGCGCGAGGGCGGCGTCACCTCAAGGTATTTGCCGAAGAACGCGAAGGACGATGCGGCGTCCTGGCCAAACTCGAGACGGTACTGACCCCCGACGCGGACATCCATTTCGCAGGACAGCAGAGGCGCGCCCGACGATTTGGGAGCCCACCACAGCTTCATCAACTCGGGCTTGGTCCACGCCTCGTACACGATGCGCGCCGGGCCGTTGAAGATACGCGTGACAACGAGCTCGCGCTCGGACTTCCGTTCGATCGTCGTGCGGTTACTCATCGCGTTTCTCCCTGAGTTTCAAATCCTCGACAACCCTGTCCAACGTGTCGAAGCGTGAGGCCCAGACTTGACGGTAGCTTTCGATCCATGCCGCCTCAGCCTCGAGCCCGCGTAGGCCGAGCTTGCAGGTCCGCACGCGTCCGACCTTCTCCGTCGTGACGAACCCCGCATGCTCCAGGACGCCGACATGCTTCCTCATGCCCGTGAGGGTCATGTGGAACCTGTCGGCGAGCTCCGTGATCGAGGCGTCCGAACGGCCGAGCTGCTCGAGAACGCCACGTCGGGTGATGTCCGAGAGGGCGGCGAACGAGGCGTCGAGGCGAGATGTTGAATAGTGAACCATATGGTTCAGTGTATAGCGCTCGGATTTTCGGCATGCAAGGAGCGGTCGAACGCGCCTGAGCTATCGGGCCTCGCGCCCGCTGGGACCGCGCAAGGCTCGGCCGGGAAGGGGCCGCCGCGACGAGGACCCTACCCCCGTCTCGTCCCACCCCATCGCGCCACCTTCTCCAGCAACTCTCCCACCGCGATCGGCTTGCCGACATGGTCGTCCATGCCGGCGGCGCGGTAAGTCTCGATCTGCCCCGCCAGGACATTGGCGCTCAGCGCGATGATCGGCACACGGGCGGCGGAGCCCTGTAGGGCGCGGATGGCGCGGGTGGCGCTGACGCCGTCCTGGATCGGCATCTGCACGTCCATCAGCACGAGGTCGTAGCCGCCGCGCGCCGCCGCCGCGACCACCTCGACGCCATTGGTCGCCAAATCGACCTGATGGCCCACCGAACACAGGATCGCGCTGACCAATTCTCGATTGGCCTCATTGTCGTCGGCCAGCAGCACCCGCGCCCCAGCGGTCGGGACGGTGGCTGGCGAGATCGGCGCGGTTTCCGGCGCCGATGCCACGGGCAGCGGCAGGACGCACCAGAACCGCGAACCCGCTCCGAGGTCGCTCTTGACCCCGACCTCGCCGCCCATGGCCTCGGCCAGCCGTTTGGTGATCGACAGGCCGAGCCCCGTACCGCCGAACCGCCGGGTGACCGAGGCGTCGGCCTGGATGAAGCGATCGAACACGTGATCGATCATGTCGGGCGCCAGGCCGATGCCGGTGTCCGTGACCGAGAACTCGATCCGGGCCGCGCCATCCGCGTCTGGCCCGAGGCGGCGCGCCGACAGGGTTACGCCGCCGTCCCTCGTGAACTTGACAGCATTGCCCAGCAGGTTGAGCAGAATCTGGCGCAAGCGCTCGGGATCACCGACCACGAAGGCCGCCACGTCGGCGTCAATCCGCTTGGTCAGGCTCAGGCTCTTGGCCGAGGCCTGGGCCTCGATGATCCCCAGCGCCTGGTCCAGCAGCGGTTCCAAGGCGAACGGGCGCGAATCCAGCTCGACGCCGCCGGCCTCCAGCTTCGATAGGTCCAGCACGTCGTTCAGCGTCGACATCAACGCCTGGCCGGCGGCGTCGATGCGGTCGAGATGGCGGGTCTGGCCGGCGTCCAGCGGCGTGGCGCGCAGCAGGCCCGCGAAGCCGATGACGCTGGTCAGGGGCGTGCGCAACTCGTGACTCATATTGGCCAGGAATTCCTCCTGGGCGTGGGCGGCGGCCTCGGCGCGGCTTCGGGCCTGCGCCAGTTCGCGTGCGGTTTCGACCTGGTCGCTCGTGTCGATCTGGTTGACCAGCACCCCGACCGCGCCGGTCACCGGATCGACGGCGCGGCGCGCGGTCAGCCCGTGCCACTGCTCGCCGGCCGAGGTCACGACGCGACAGGCCGGCACGGTGATTTCACCGGCCAAGGCCTCGCCCCAGATGCGCTCGGCCTCGGCAGGATCGGCGAAGGCCTGGTGGAAGACTTTTTGATCAGGAAAGCAGGCCATGCGGCTGGGATTGGCGAACAGGCGCCGGCCCTTGCCGTCGAAGAGCCCGACCAGCACCGGCGTGTGTCGCAGCGCCTCGGCAGCGCGCTGCTCGTCGGGGCTGATCGCCAGCGAGGTCGCCTCGAACAGCATCGCCTCGCTGCCGTCGGCCAGGGTGATGGCCGAGATCGTGGCCGAGACCGAGGTCGGAACGCCCAGGGGATAGAAGGTCCAGTGCTCGGTGACCGCCTCGCCCCGGGCGATCTTCTGGTGGATGGTCTCCATCCGTGTGCGCACCGCCGGCGACTGGTCGGAAAAGTCACGCGCCAGCAGGGCGTCGAGGTCGACCGCCCCCCACAGGGTCACGGCGGCAGGGTTGGCGTAGACCTTGCGCTTGCGCAAGTCGTCGAACACCCAGACCGGCCGGCGCAGGCGCTCGAAGCTCGCTGTGTCGAACGGCAGGCAGGCGGGCGCGGACGGTCGGGGCGACGGCGACATCGAGGGGCTTCCAAACAGAGCACTCCATTAACGCATCAATTGCGGCATTCGGCGTGCATTCACAGGGACCTAATGTCGCACGCGCGAAACGATGGAGGGAGACAGGGTGGCGCCGACGCCTTGCTTGCGCCACGGGCTGCGGCCAAGGTGCCGCTATGTCATCGCTCTACTTCCAAGGTCGCTCATGATCCGCGTTCCGCGCCTGGCGCTTGTTGTCTCCGCCGGGCTCAGCCTCGCCGCCTGCGCGACCCTTTCCCCTTCGAAGCCCCTCGGCGACCGCCCCGCCGATAGGGCGACGCCCGCCAAGTCATCCAAAACGCCGGTCGCGGCGCTAGGCGCCTCGACCGCTCCCACCCTGGCTTCGGTCAAGCCGGGCCAGTGGCCGCAGGCGGTGTCCGACGTCGCGCCCGACCCGCGCATCCGCTTTGGCGTGCTGAGCAACGGCATGCGCTACGCGATCCAGAAGAACGCCACCCCGCCCGGTCAGGCCGCCCTGCGCCTGTGGTTCGACGCCGGCTCGATCGACGAGACCGACGAGCAGCAGGGCCTGGCCCACTTCCTCGAACACATGGCGTTCAATGGCAGCAAGAACGTGCCGGAAGGCGACATGGTCAAGATCCTCGAGCGCCACGGCCTGTCGTTCGGCGCCGACACCAACGCCCAGACCGGCATCGGCGAGACCAGCTATCAGCTCGACCTGCCCAAAACCGACGACGATACGGTCGATAGCGCCATGATGCTGCTGCGCGAGGCGGCCGGCGCCCTGACTATCGCCCCCGACGCCGTCGATCGCGAGCGTGGCGTGGTGCTGTCGGAGGAACGCACCCGCGACAGCCCGTCCTATCGCGTCTTCACCAACGGCTTCTCGTTCCAGATGGAGGGCCAGCGGCCGCCGCTGCGTCTGCCGATCGGCAAGACCGAGATCCTGCGCGCCGCCCCTGCCCAACGCATCCGCGACTTCTACGAGGCCTGGTACCGGCCCGAGAACGCGGTGGTCGTGGCGGTGGGCGACTTCGACGTCGACGCCATGGAGGCCAAGATCAAGGCCCGGTTCGGCGATTGGACGCCGCAAGGTCCGGCGGGCGTCCGGCCTGACGTCGGCCCCGTGGCCAAGCGCGGCCTGACCGCCAAGGTGCTGGTCGAGCCCGGCGCGGCGCTGTCGGTGCAACTGGCCTGGATCAATCCGCCCGACTTGGAGCTGGAAACCAGGGCCAAGGACGCCGATGAGCTGGTCAAGGCCCTAGGCTTCGCTGCGCTGAACCGGCGCCTGCAGGACCTCAGCCGCAATGACGCCCCGCCGTTCATTGTCGGGGTAGCGATGCAGAACGACCAGTACCAAGCCGCCCAGGTCACCAGCCTGGCCGCCACCGCCCAGCCGGGCCGCTGGAAGGAAGCGCTGGCCGCCATCGACCAGGAACAGCGCCGCGTCGTGAAGTACGGCGTGCGCCAGGACGAGCTGGACCGCGAGATCGCCGCCATGCGCGCCGGCTTCGTGGCCGCCGCCGCTGGCCAAGCCACCCAGCGCACCACGGCCCTGGCCGGGGCGATCGTCAACAGCCTGGGCGACAAGGAAATCCCCACCAGCCCGTCGCAGAACCTGGTGGTGTTCGAAGAGGCCACCAAGGGCCTGACCGCCGACAAGGTCTCGGCCAAGCTGAAGGCCGCCTTCACCGGCTCCGGCCCGCTGATCACCATACCAACACCGACCGCCATCGACGGCGGCGAGGGAACGGTGACCGCCGCCTATGCCGACAGCCAGACGAGCGCCGTCGCAGCGCCCCCCGCGCCCAGCAACACCGTCTGGCCCTATGCCAGCTTTGGCGCCGTGGGCAAGGTCGCCGAGCAGAAGGACGTGACCGATCTCGACACCGTCTTCGTGCGCTTCGCCAACGGCGTGCGCCTGACTGTCAAACCGACCAAGTTCCGCGACGACCAGATCCTGGTGAAGGCCCGCATCGGCCACGGCCTGCTGGACCTGCCGACCACGGTCCAGAACCCGCTATGGGCCGGCTCGGCCTATATCGAGGGCGGTCTCAAGCAGATCTCGGCCCAGGACATGGACAGGGTGTTGAACGGCAAGGTGTGGAACGCCGGCCTGGGGGTCGAGGACGACGCCTTCAGCCTGTCGGGCCGCACCCGCCCCGAGGACCTGGACACCGAGCTGCAGGTGCTGGCCGCCTACGCCATCGACGGCGGCTGGCGTCCCGAGGCCTTCACCCGGATGAAGACCTATTACGGCACCATCCACGACCAGATGGAGGGCACGGCGGGCGGCGTAATGGGCCGAGACCTGGGCGGCCTGCTGCGCGGCGGCGACCGGCGCTGGACCTTCCCCTCGCGGGCCGAGATCGCCGGCAGCGCGATCGACCAACTGAAGACCGCCATCGCGGGGCCGCTGACCACCGACGCCATCGAGGTGGTGATCGTCGGCGACATCACGGTGGACAAGGCCGTCGCTGCGGTGGCCCAGACCTTCGGCGCCCTGCCGGCCCGCACCGACACGCCAGCCGCCGCCACGGCCGACCAGTCCCCCTTCCCCGCTCCCTCGGCTACGCCGATCGTCCGCACCCACAAGGGCCGCGCCGACCAGGCCCAGCTGTTCATGGCTTGGAAGACTGACGACCTGTTCGCCAACCTGCAGCGGGCCCGCAACACCCAGCTGCTGGCCCAGGTGATGCAACTACGGCTGACCGACGAACTGCGCGAGAAGCAGGGGGCCACCTACTCGCCCTCGGCCTCGGCCACCGCCAGCGTGGTCTTCGACCACTGGGGCTATCTGGCCGTCAGCGTCGAGGTTCCGCCCGAGAAGATCGACGGCGTCATCGCCAGCATCCGCCAGATCGCCGCCGACCTGCGCGACAAGGCGGTCTCCGACGACGAGCTGGACCGGGCCAAAAAGCCGCGCATCGACCAGATCGAAAAAGCTCGCGAGACCAACGAATACTGGCTCGGCGTGCTGTCGGGCGCCCAGGCCGATCCGCGCCTGCTGGACTCGACCCGCTCGGTGATCTCCGGCCTGCAACGGGTGTCGGTGGCTGACGTGCAGAAGGCGGCCAAGGATTTCCTGGGCGACGACAAGTCGTGGACGATGGTGGTCAAGCCGGAGGGGAAGTAACTCCAAATCCGTTTTCCCGGCGAAGGCCATGACCCAGATCCCAAGGCGCGGGGCTGATTGGAGGCGCGCGGCATTCCCGGAACCCGCCTCAAAGTCATTCCATCTGGGCCCCGGCCTTCGCAGGGGAGACGGACTGTGAATTTACCGGCAGGCGATCAGGTGAACCCGATCAGCCTGTCCGCTCGCCGGCTTCCCCGCCAAAACCCCATAACCCGCCAAGCCCCAAACCGCCGCGACGGCCAGCCATTGGGCGAGGATGGCGCGGTGGGGAGCGGGCTTTGTCATGCCCGCCTTATCCGCGCGTTGCGCCGCGCCGAATAACGACTTATCAGCGGCCATCTGTGAGGTTTCGTCACATGACCGCCCGATCGCTGCCGCCGCTCAACGCCCTGCGCGCTTTCGAGGCCTTCGCGCGGTGTGGCCGCATGACCCTGGCCGCCGACGAGCTGTGCGTCACCCATGGCGCGATCAGCCGTCAGATCCGCCAGCTTGAGGACCATCTGGGCGCCGCCCTGACCGAAGGCCCGCGCACCAAGCTGGTGCTGACCTCGACCGGGGTGACGCTGGCCCAGGCCTTGACGGCGGCCTTCGACCAGATCGACGCGGCGATTCCCCGGCCGCCGCCAGCCGCCGACCGCGCCCTGGTGGTCTCCTGCCTGCCGACCTTCGCGATGAAGTGGTTGATCCCGCGCCTGCCAGGCTTCGTAGCCGCCTACGCCACATCCCGGTGCGGATCGTGGAGTCCAACGGCCCCTTCGACTTCCGCGCCGACGGCGTCGACCTGGCCATCCGCATGCGGCTGCCCGAGGCCCCGCCCTCGCCCGACGCCGACGTCACGCCGTTCCTCAAGCACTATGTCGGGCCGGTGGTTTCGCCCGCCCTGGCCGCCCAGGCGCCGGACCTGGCGTCCCTGGCCGCCCTGCCCGCCTGCACACCCGCAGCTTTTTCGAAAGCTGGTCGGAATGGGAAGCCGCGTCGGGCATGACTTTGGGGCCGGCGGCGGTGAACCGCGAATTCGACCACTATTTCTACATGCTGGAAGCCGCCGCCGCCGGCCTTGGCGTGGCGATGGGGCCTTGGGCCTTCGCCGGGAGCGATCTGGCCAGTGGGCGGCTGGTGGCGCCGATCGGGCTGATCCCCGGCCGAGCCGAGGTGTGCGCCCTCACACCCAAGGGCAAGGCCACCAAGCCCGCCCGCCGCTTCCGCGACTGGCTGTCGGCCGAGGGCGCGGCGACCCCCGCGCCGCCGGGTTCTCAACAGGCCAGGCCAGCTAAAGGCGCAAACCCCCTTACACTTTGCCCTGACGCCCTTTAGTTTCCGCCGATCCCCCGCGCCCCGGCGCCCCAACGAGACCAGGAGCCGTCATGGACGCCGCCACCATCGCCAAGCTCGAAGGCCATCTGAAGCGCACCTTCGGCAACCCCCACATCGCGCTCAAGGCTCGCCCCAAGCAGAAGGACTCCGCCGAGGTCGAAGTGGCCGGCGAATTCATTGGCGTCGTCTTCCAGGACGAGGACGAGGACGGCTCGTTCATGTTCGAGATGGCGATCCTGGCGGAAGACCTGGAAGGCTAGTATCCGTGACAGGCAGGGTCTGGTGTCGGCGGCGAAGGGCGTGAGGAGCCATCCCCTCGACCGCCCCGTCTGGTCGGCCTTCACCGGACGCCAGGCCGAGCACGCCATCGTCGATGGTCCCGCCCTGCGCGTCGACCCCGACTATGGCCTGTTCGCGGCGACGGCAGACAACAGGCCGGGCAGCCTGGCCGCCCTGCAGCGGCTGGTCCGCGCCCATGGCGAGGTCGGGCTGTTCGAACGGTTCGATCCGCCACCGGTCCCGGACACGGCGGTCATCAAACGCGCCCTGTGCTGGCAGATGACCGCTGACAGCTTGGCCGCGCCAAAGCCGGTGACCTTCGCGATCGAGCCGCTGACCGAGGCCGACGGGCCGGAGATGCTGGCCCTGGCCACCCTGACCAAGCCGGGGCCGTTCTTCCGCCGCACCCACCAGTTGGGCGATTTCGTCGGGGTCAAGATCGACGGCCGCCTGGCGGCCATGGCCGGCGAGCGAATGCGCCCCGACGGCTTCACCGAAGTCAGCGGCGTCTGCACCCATCCGGACTTTCGCGGACGCGGCTATGCGGCGCGGCTGATGCTGCAGGTGGCTGGCGCGATCCAGGCGCGCGGCGAGACGCCGTTCCTGCACAGCTACGCCGACAACGCCGGCGCGATCGCCTTGTATCAGGCGCTGGGGTTTCGGTTTCGGTGCGAGCAGATCCTGACGGTGCTGGGTCCAGTCTCAACAAAAAGGGGTCCGGAAGGCGCTCGCCCTCCGGGTCCCGGTCTTCCACTCGGCGGCCGCGATCAGACGTCGGCGATCTTGTTGGCCGATCTGCGCGCCCAGCCATACAACCCCATGACGACCACCGCGGCGGCGACCAGGGCGAGGATCATGCCCACGTGCTCGGAGGGCGCGAAGGGGACTTCCAACGGGCCGGGCTTGTTGGTGGTGACGATCAGGCCGGCCAGGGCGACGTTGAACAGGCTCTCGCCGACGATGAAGCCCGAGGCGATCAGGATGCCCAGGCGCTTGGCGGGTGCGGCCATGCGGTCCTTGCCGACGATCTTGTCGTAGATCCAGCCGGCCAAGGCCCCGACCACGACCGGCGCGGTGACGGCGCTGGGCAGGTAGATGGCCAGGCCCACGCCCAGGGGCGGCAGGCTGAGGCGCTCCTGGCTAGACTTGCGCAGGATCAGGTCGACGGCCACCAGGGCCAGGCCGATCAGCGCCCCGACGCCCAGCAGGGTCCAGTTCAGATCCCCGCCGATCACGCCCTTGGCCAGGGTCGAGATCAGGGTGGCCTGGGGGGCGTCCAGCGGCTTGGCCCCAGCCACGGTGGCCAGGTTGGCCGCGCCGGAGAAGCCGTTCGAACGGTTCAGCAGTTCCAGCACGAAGGGGATGACGATCGCGCCGGCGACGACGCCGATGATCAGGGCCACCTGCTGTTTCCACGGCGTGGCGTCGACTAGCTGTCCGGTCTTCAGGTCCTGCAGGTTGTCGTTGGCCACCACGGCCACGGCCAGCACCATGGTGGTGACATAGAGGGCGTAGGCGACCAAGGCCTTGGCGACATCGGGACCGATGACGCCTCGGCCGACCACGCCGACCATCAGCGAGGCGCCCAGCACGGTTAGGATGGCTATGCCAGAGACCGGGCTGTTGGACGAGCCGATCAGGCCGGCCATGTAGCCGCAGACGGCGGCGGCCAGCAGGCCGGCGATCAGCACATAGCCGACGCCGATGGCGACCAGCGGGGTCGCAATGCTGGTGATCGGGCCGCCGGTCAGGAAGTGGGCCAGGAACCAGCCGGCAGGAGCCAGCAGGGCCAGGGACACCACGCCGACGATGCCGATCGGGATATCCTGCTCGGTCCGCGGGATCACGCCGCCGACCTTGCGGGCCTTGTTGGCCTCGAAGGCTGACATCAGGCCCGACCAGATCGGCACGGCCAGCTTGCCCAAGGTCCAGATGGCGGCGGCGCCGATGACGCCCGCGCCCATGAACCGCACCTCGGTCTTCCAGACCGTGAGGGCGTGCTTGGCGACCGAGACGTCCGGCATCGGGTGCAGGGTGGTCATGACCGGGACCAGAACGCCCCAGGCGATAGCGAGGCCGGCGAACATCGCCACGCCGACGGTGATGCCCATCAGGTGTCCCGCGCCCATCAGGGCCAGTGAGCTGGAAGCGCCCAGGCCGGTCGCGCCGGCCCCGGCCTTGAAGTAGCCTGCGACCTCGGCGGCGAAGATCTTGGCGGCGGCCAGGGCCGCGAACAGGGCCGAGGCGATGGTGCCCAGCACCACGGCGATCAGGCCAAACACCCCCTCGGCGGCGCCTTCGCGCGAGCCGGTGCCGACCTTCAGCACCTCGGCGGCGGCGACGCCCTCGGGGTAGGGCAGGTCGGAATTGGTCACCAGAGCCCGGCGCAGGGGTATGGTGTACATCACGCCCAGGATGCCGCCGACCAGGCACGCGCCGAAGGTGGTCAGGAATGGCACGTGGCTCCACCAGCCGATCATCAGCAGGCCCGGCAACACGAAGATCACCGACGACAGCGTTCCCGCCGCCGAAGCGATGGTCTGGACGATGTTGTTTTCCTGGATCGTCGCGGTCTTGAAGGCCCGCAGCAGCGCCATCGAGATCACGGCCGCCGGGATCGAGGTGGCGAAGGTCAGCCCGACCTTCAGTCCCAGATAGACCTGGGCGGCGGTGAAGACGACAGTGATGGCGATCCCGAGAAGGACCCCTCGAACGGTGAACTCCGAACGAGGAGTCGTGGTGGCGTCGGACGACATGCAAGGGTCCCGAAATCGTTAAGGAGGCCGACCTTGCACGTCCGACCGCATCATACTCAAGTCATGTTCCGCAATTTCGCGTTTTAACGGACGTTTATGACCGCAGAGCGAAGAGGTCTTTGATGCGTTGACGCCAGCTTGTCGTCCTTGGCCCTCACCGCCAGTTGATAGGCGTCCGAGCAACGACTGGCGTTGATCAAGACGGCAGCCTTGCGCGCGCGGGCGAACCGCATTGGCGTCGGGCGCGCTACCCCGATGCTCTTCAGTTCGCCGGTCCAGCTTACGTTGTCGGATTGGTCGTGGTGGTTTCCCGGAGAGACGACAGACCTCAGGCTGTAAAGCCGCACGGATTGCGCCATGACCGGTCCGCTCATGCTGAGCGTAGCCGCTTTGGTCAGCGCGATTCTCGCCGCTCTCATCGCCGATGTCTCCCTTGCGTGAATGTCCCGGAAGGCCGGCGACGCGAGCGGATCTCGATCCCCGGTTTTGGGACCGACTAATCCAAGGGCGACGGCGTAGCGGTGCAAACCTCGTAGACCCGCTTTGCCAGCACTTGGTCGTTCTCGCCGGCGGCCAGCAGGTAGGCGTCCTTGCAGCGGTTGGCGTTGATCAGGCCGGCGACCTGCGTCGCTCGCTCCCATTGCACCTTGCCGGCGTGGGCCCTGGCGATGGCCGTCCGCCGCTCGTTCTCAAAGTAGAACTCGCTCATATTGCCCACGCCGCTCTGCGGCACGACAATGGGAATGGGCCGTGGGGCCGGGGTCTGCTGAGCCATGGCGGGCCCGCCGACAGCGACCATGGCGGCAGCGATCGCGGCGGTTCTCGAGAAGGTCATCTGGGATCTCCATCCAAGTGTTCAAAACCGGCATCTGATCACGGCGGCGATCCCAGCTCCGAACGCCGCCTCAACCTCTAGCAGCATGTAACTCGCCAAGGGCGACCGCAACCGAAATCCTCGCGGATTCGTAGAGGTGAGGCAAAAAGAGCGGGCCCGTATTACGGGACCCGCTCCTAGCCGTGTCGAATGGTCAGAGAACGCCTAGCATCTCCGCGACCAGCGGGTGGCGGACGATGTCGCGGTCGGCCAGACGGACCACCGCGATGTTCTCGAGCGCCTCGAACTTCTCGGCCACGTCGCCCAGGCCGGAGATGCCGGGCAACAGGTCGGACTGGTTCGGGTCGCCCGTCACCACCATGGTCGAGTTCCAGCCTAGGCGGGTCAGCAGCATCTTCAGCTGCATGTAGGTGCAGTTCTGGGCCTCGTCGATCACCACGAAGGCGTTGTTCAGGGTACGGCCGCGCATGAAGCCGACTGGCGCGATCTCGATCGCCCCCTCGGCCATCAGCGACCGCATCCGCTTGACCGAAAGCCTGTCGCTCATGGCGTCGTAGAGCGGGCGCAGATAGGGTGCCAGCTTCTCTTCCATGTCGCCCGGCAAGTAGCCCAGCGACTCGCCGGCCTCAACGGCGGGGCGCGACAGCACGATGCGGCCGACCTTGCCGGCTTCCAGCGCTTCGACGGCCTTGGCGATGGCGATATAGGTCTTGCCGGTGCCGGCCGGACCGAGGGCCATGATCAAATTCTTGTCATCGATCGCCTCCATCAGGCTGGCTTGGCCCGGCGATTTGGGTTTGATCGTTTTGAGATAACTTTGGTCGCGCTCCTCCTGATCTGGGCCGCTCAAGGGCGACCAGCCGCCGCGATGCTCCACCGGCAGGCGGCGCACCTTGCCGTCATCGTAGTGGCCAGCGTCGTTAGCGCCTTCGCGCACGGTCCGCTTGAGAGCTCGCTTGGTCATGAAAGCCTCCATTCAGGCATGAAAAAAGGACGAAGCCGAATGGCGTCGTCCTTAGGGCAGATGGGGAGGAGATAGACGGAGGCGCGAGCGCGGCCGGACGGTTCGGAGCTGGGCCCCGAAGGCGGATCTGTACGCCCAAACCCCAAAACCGACACTCAAGGTCTCCGTCGTCGGGATGCCATGGTCGATGATCGAACCACGACCGGTTACGAAGAAGAATGATTCCCGATGTAGGAGTGTTCCCCTTCGAATCGCACAAATACAATGGGGCTCACATGGTTTACGAGCCGTTAAGGCCTTGCTCGCTTTTAAAACACGGGGTGTACGGATGACTGTCTATTCCTTGGGCGCCGCAGTTCCCCAGCTTCCCCCGGAAGGCGAATATTGGATCGCGCCCAATGCCGCCGTGATGGGAAACGTCATCCTGCACAGGAATTCGAGCGTCTGGTGGGGGGCAATAGTTCGCGGCGACAATGATCCGATCACGATCGGTAAGAACAGCAATGTTCAAGACGGCTCAGTACTGCATACCGACAGCGGCGCTCCGCTGACCATCGGCGCCAATGTGACCATCGGCCACATGGTGATGTTGCACGGCTGCACGATCGGCGATGGCTCGCTGATCGGCATCGGCTCGATCATCCTCAACGGCGCCAGGATCGGCAGGAACTGCCTGATCGGGGCCGGCGCCCTGATCACCGAAGGCAAGGAGATCCCGGACAACGCTGTCGTGATGGGCGCGCCCGGCAAGGTGGCGCGCGAGGTCTCCGAGCATCAGGCGATGATCCTGCAGGCCTCGGCGCTGCACTATGTGGAGAATTGGAAGCGGTATCGCGCGGGGTTGAGGGTGGTGGCCTAAATCCTCCCCCTGTGTGGAGGCGATCGCAAAGCGATCGGTGGGGGAGTTTTAGGGTTGCGAATCGAGGGTACGGCAGTCTGCCGATCATTCCCCCCTCCGTCGGCTTCGCCGACACCTCCCCCACAGGAGGAGGACATGATGCCGCTACGACACCCGCCAAACCCTCTTGCCCGCCGCCAAAACCCGGATCACTCTCTGGCTTAACAACGATAACAAACCAGGGAGGCGATGTCGGGCCATGACCAGCACGCGCTACGACTACGTCATCATCGGCGCCGGCTCGGCCGGCTGCGTCCTGGCCGCGCGGTTGACGGAAGACCCCAATATCAAGGTCCTGTTGCTGGAAGCCGGCGGCAAGAACACATCGCTCCTGGTCAAGATGCCGGCCGGGGTGGGTGAGCTGATCAAGGCCAAGGGCGACCAGAACTGGGGCTTCTGGACCGAGGAAGAGCCACACCTTAATGACCGCAAGCTGTGGTGGCCCCGCGGTAAGGGCCTGGGCGGCAGCTCGGCGATCAACGGCATGGTCTATATTCGCGGCCATGCGCGCGACTATGACCAGTGGCGGCAGATGGGCCTGGCCGGCTGGTCCTATGCCGAGGTCCTGCCCTATTTCAAGCGAAGCGAAACCCACCACGGCGGCGGCGACGCCTATCATGGCGAGGCCGGTCCCCTGCACGTGTCGCGCGGCGAGTCCAAGAGCCCGTTCTACACCGCCCTGGTCGAGGCCGGTCGCCAGGCGGGCCATGCGGTGACCAAGGACTTCAACGGCTACCGGCAGGAGGGTTTCGGCCCCTACGACCTGACCATCCGCGACGGCCAACGCTGGAGCGCGGCGGCCGCCTATCTGACCCCGGTCATGACCCGTCCAAACCTGACCTGCGTGACCGAGGCCCGCACGACGCGGATTTTGGTCGAGAAGGGTCGGGCGATCGGGGTGGAATATGTCGTCGGAGCCAGCGGCGATAAGGTCACGGCCCATGCCGAAGCCGAGGTGCTGCTCAGCGCCGGCGCCGTGCAGTCGCCGCACATCCTGCAACTGTCGGGCATCGGCGATCCGGAGGACCTCAAGGCCCACGGGATCGCGGTCGTCCAGGAGAGCAAGGGGGTCGGCGCCAACCTGCAGGACCATCTGGACGTCTGCCTGTCCTGGACCACAAAGAACCTGACCACCGCCTATTCGGCCAACAAGGGCTTGAGGAAGCTGGGCACCGGCCTGTCCTACATGCTGCTGGGCAAGGGACTGGGCCGTCAGCAGTTCCTGGAGAGCGGCGCCTTCCTGAAGTCGCGGCCCGACCTGGACCGGCCCGACCTTCAAATCCACGGCGTGCTGGCCATCATGCAAGACCACGGCAAGACCCAGGTCGAGAAGGACGGCTTCACCCTGCACGTCTGCCAGCTGCGCCCGGAAAGCCGAGGCAAGGTGGGCCTGCGCTCGGCCGACCCGTTCGACGATCCGACCATCCTGGGCAATTACCTGGCGACCGAGGAAGACCGCCGGGCCATCCGCGAGGGCGTCAGGATCGCCCGCGACGTGGTCGCTCAGGCGGCTTTCGACCCCTATCGCGAAAGCGAGTATTCGCCGGGCGCAGACATCAAGACCGACGCCGACCTCGACGCCTGGATCCGCGCCAAGTCCGAGACCATCTACCATCCTGTCGGCACCTGCCGGATGGGCGCGGCGGGCGATCCGCTGGCCGTGGTCGATGATCAGCTGCGGGTGCAAGGGATCGCCGGCCTGCGGGTCATCGACGCCTCGGTCATGCCGACCCTGATCGGCGGCAACACCAACGCCCCTACCATCATGATCGCCGAGCGGGCGTCGGACTTGCTGCGCGGCAAGGCCCTGGCGGCGCCGGTGGACGTGCCGGTGTTCGAGGATGGGCGGGCGGTGGCGGCCTAGGCGCGTCGGGCCGCGCTCTTTGCTTCTCTCAGCCAATCCAAGCGAAGGACCCCGCCCCATGAACCACCGCCCCCTCGGCCGCTCCGGCCTGTCCATCGCGCCGCTGGTGTTCGGCGGCAATGTCTTCGGTTGGACGGCGGACGAGGCGACCTCGCACCGCCTGCTGGACGCCTTCATCGACGGCGGCTTCAACGCGGTCGACACCGCCGATGTCTATTCGGCCTGGGTCCCCGGCCACCCGGGCGGCGAGTCCGAAAGCGTGATCGGTCGCTGGCTGAAGGGCCGGAGCAAGCGCGACGACGTGCTGATCCTAACCAAGGTGGCCATGTGGCCAGCCCAGCCGGGCCTGTCTGCGGCCAATATCGTCTCGGCAGTCGAGGGTTCGCTGACGCGCCTGCAGACCGACCATATCGACCTCTACCAATCGCATCAGGACGATCAGGCCACGCCGATCGACGAGACGTTGGAGGCCTACGACCGGCTGATCCAGGCCGGCAAGGTCCGGGCCATCGGCGCCTCGAACTTCACGCCCGAGCGCCTGGCGCAGTCGTTGAAGGTCTCGGCCGACCAAGGCGTGGCGCGCTACGAGACCATCCAGCCGAAGTTCAACCTCTATGACCGCAGCGAGGTCCAGGGCGCGCTGGAGGCTCTGACTGGCCAGGAAGGGATTGGCGTTATCCCCTATTACGGCCTAGCCGCCGGATTCCTGACTGGAAAATACCGCAGCGAGGCCGATCTCGAAGGCAAGGCGCGGGGGCGGACGGTCAGGCAATACCTCAACGACAAGGGCCAGCGCGTGCTTGCCGCCCTCGACCAGGCCGCCAAGACGGTGGGCGCCTCCCAGGCTCAGGTCGCCCTGGCCTGGATCATGGCCCACCCGTCGATCACCGCCCCGATCGCCAGCGCCACCAGCGTGGAGCAACTGACCGAACTGATGGGCGCGGCGCGGCTGGTGCTGCCGGCAGAGGTGATTGAGGGGTTGAACCCGGCGGGGGCCTAGAAACCCTGATGAGGAGAGGTCGCCCCCTGGCGCCCCCTCCCCACCGTCCGACGCGTCCCCTGTCTCGCGTCGTCCTTTCCGCCCCCCCGGACGGAAAAGCTCTGTTGAATGTCGTCAGGCGATCCGACGCCCGTGCAGCGTCGCCAGCCGCAAACGCGGCGCTTCCTCATTGGCTGGACCGAGGCTGCGAATTTCGCGCACGCCCAGCTCCGAGGCAGGCCGGCCCATCAAGCGCTGGATCATGGCGATGGGCTGGTAAAGTCCCAGAAACCGGTCGACCTGGCCGTCGACCCCGGTCATCGGCGCGAACAGAACCTCCATCCCGACCGACGGAACCCCGACAGCCCGGATGTCCGCTGTGACCACCATCGGCTCGCCCCGACGGCGCGCGACCTCCAAGGCTGACTTGATTTCCAACCGATGTGACAGAGCCCAGAAGCCCAGAGCGTCCTCGCCGCGCAGGTCGCGGGCGTGCAGGTCGGTGACGAAGCCCCCCGCCAGCCGCACCGGAAAACGACCTTTGCCGTCGCGGCCCAAGATAAACACCTGTGGCAGCAGATCGAGGAAATCACCGGGATGTACGCTGGCGCGGGTCGGCACGGCCTCGTTAACGGCCTTGCTACGCCAATAGTCTATCAATCGTTCCGTGCTTGGATGGAACATCGTCGTTCCCCTCGCGGCTCGCTCGCGGTCCTTTTCGACCGCATCGGGCTTGCAAGGAAAATCGGGCCAGCCCCCGGACCGTATCGTCCTGGGACAGTTTGCCGATGGAATGACGACCATGGCGTGGTTCTTGCATGGCTAATGGCCGTGCACGACGCTGATGAGTTGTGAAGGGAAGAGGCCTATGCGGGCGCCGAAAATGACCTTGCCCAAGCTGTGGATCAGCCTGGCCGCTGGACTTGCCGGCGGCTTGGGAGCGCTCTTGCTCAGCGGCCCCGCCTCCGCTCAGTGCGGCGGCTGTGCGCCGCCGCCGCCGCCTTGCTGCGCCCCGCCGCCGGCCCCGCCACGTCCGCCCACCCCGCCCTCGAACTGCAACACCTGCGGCAATAACGGGCACAATGTATATGTGCCGGGCGTCAATATCCACGTCAGCGGCTCGGTGGTGGTCAACGCCAACGCCTCGGCGACCAGCAGCGCCACGTCCACCTCGAACGCCGGCTCTGGCGCCGGCGCTAGCGCCGGGGCCTCGGCCGGCTCGACCGTCTATTACGGCGGCGGCACGCACGGCGGCTACTATTCTGGCCCGGTCTCCACCGGCTACATCCAGGGATTGAATGTCGAAGGCGGCGAAGCCCGTCGTCGCGCCTCGTATGAGGCCACCCGCACCAAGTTCAAGCGCGTGGTCATCCGCGCCGTCTGCCTGGACGACAAGGACATCCCCCACCCCGCCTCGCAGGTCACCCCTGATCGCGACATCGACAGCGGCTATGAGGGCGAGCTTTACCGCTGTATCGCCGGCTCGCGCATGCAGTACGTGATCGGGGCCTATGAAGGCTTCAGCCAGAGCAATTTCGGCGGCGAGACCTTTGTCTGCGGCAAGAGCGAAGCGCTCTATTACGGCGGCGGCGGCGCTGGTGGCGGCTCCGGCCTGGCCGGCGGCCCCGATGGCCGTGGGGGCGCCATGAGCTGCCGTCCGCAACGCCCGGCCCGCGACTGCAACGAGCGCTCGCTGTTGCGCCGCTACGGCGCCGGGGTGAAGGTGCTGACCATCCTGACCACCGAGAAATACACCGCCTACCGCGAAGAAACCGTGCGCGAACAGTCGAGCCAGGGCTTGAGCCTCAGCCTCGATGGCGGCGTCGGCGGAGTGGTCTATTAGAGCATTTCCCGACCTGACTGCGTCATGCCGTGAGCTCTAATCTTTCTGTTTTGACGCATTTTTCTTCACGCGAACCGGAACCACTTCGCTCGAAAAATGCTCTAGGCGCTCGCCCGCGCACATTGGAAAACAAAAAGGGCCGCTCCCGTAGGAGCGGCCCTTTCTCTTTGGCTTTGGCGCGACCTCTAGATCACGTAGTCGTAGACCATGTCGGCCAGGGTGTGATCCATCGTCCGGGCTGGCTCTTCGCAGGTCGGGCAGTTGACGATGCGGGCCGGGACGCCGGCGGCCGTGCAGTGCGGCGGCACGGGCTTGAGCACCACCGAACCCGAGGCGATCTTGGCGTAGTCGCCGATTGTGATGTTGCCCAGCACCTTGGCTCCCGCGCCCAGCAGCACGCCCTTGCCGATCTTGGGGTGGCGGTCGCCGCGGTCGGCGCCGGTGCCGCCCAGGGTCACCCCGTGCAGCATCGAGACGTCGTCGCCGACCACTGCGGTCTCGCCGATGACGATGCCAGTGCCGTGGTCGATGAACACGCCCTGGCCGATGCGGGCGGCGGGATTGATATCGACCTGAAAGACCTCGCTGGCCCGGCTCTGCAGATAGAAGGCCAGGGTCTCGCGCCCCTCGCTCCACAGCCAGTGCGACACGCGGTGGGTCTGGAGGGCCAGGAAGCCCTTGAAGAACAGGAAAGGCTGGACATAACCCTTGCAGGCCGGGTCGCGCTCGAACACGGCGACGAGGTCGGCCTCGGCGGCCGTCACCAGCGCCGGGTCACTGTGGAACGCCTCGGCGGCGAATTCGCGGGCGGTCATGGCCCGCATCTCCTGATCGCCAAGCTTGCGCGCCAGTTGGAAGGTCAGGGCGTCGGCCAGGTTGTCGTGGCTGAGGATCACCGCGTTGAGCAGCGAGGCCAGGGCCGGCTCGGCCTTGGCGGCGTGTTCGGCTTGGTTGCGCAACGCCGCCCAGACGGGGGGCGCCGTGTCGTGCCCGACGACTTCAAGATGCTTGGCCACCGGGATCTCCCTTTTGCCTCATGGCTTTTAGAGCATCTGTTTAGGAAATGCTCTAGTCCGCACGCCGTCCTTGTAAGAACGTCGCTAGCCCAAGACAAGCTGCGTCAGCTTGGCGGGAAGTTCGCCCTTCACCGCCATATGGTGCACGCGAAGCAGTAAAGCCACCGTCAAGGCGTCCGGCATGTGTCCCGCGACCGCAGCATCGAGGGCTTCGGGGAAAGGCACGCGGGCGACGGCCAGATCCTCGGTCTCGTCCGGCGCGGCGGCCGTGAGACTCAGATCCATGGCGAGATAGCCAAAGCCGTGCTCGTCGGTGATCGAGTTGGACAGTTCCAGCGACAGGATGAGCCGCCAGTCGGCCGCCACCAGCCCCACCTCCTCGGCCAGTTCGCGCTTGGCGCCGTCCAGCGGATTCTCGTCCAGCGGCGCGCCGCCCTCGGGGATCTCCCAACTGTAGTTGGCGCGCGGGAAGCGGTTCTGGCCCACCAGGGTGACTGTGCCGTCGGCGTGCAGCGGCACGATCCCGATCGCCCGGTTCTTGAACGACACCTTGCCGTACAGCGCCGGCCGCCCGGTGGGGGCGACGGCCTGATATTCGGTCAGGGTGAGCCACGGATTGTCATAGACGATCTGCTGGCTGCTTACGCCCCACGGCTCGCCGTGCGTTTTCAGCCAGGACGGTTTGTCGGCCATCGGGGTCTCGCGACTTGTGGTGGCCGGGGCTCGGCCATAGGTGTGCCACCTATAACGCATCGTGGAGACCGTCTTGGTTGGTTCCGTTCCCCCCGCGCCGCAATTTGGCGCCGTGCTGCCGATCGAGGCCAATCCGGGCGTGGTGGGCTTCCTCGCCAAGCGCCGCTCGGCCTCGGCCATGACCCTGGCCGCGCCCGGCCCCGATAGCGCCCAGTTGATGGACCTGCTGCGCCTGGCCGCGCGAGTGCCCGACCACGGCAAGCTGGCGCCCTGGCGGTTCGTGATCCTGAGCGGCGAGGCCAAGGACGCCTTCGCGGCCAAGATCACCGCCTTGGCCGGCCGCCAGGCCAATCCGGTCAAGGCCAACGCCGCCCTGCGCAAGCTGACCCGGCCGCCCGTCGCCGTGGCGGTAGTCTCGCGATACATCCCTGGCGACATCGCCGAATGGGAGCAGCGCCAGAGCGCCTCGGCCGTCTGTCATCAGATGCTGTTGGCCGCCGAGGCCCTGGGCTGGGGCGCCAACTGGATTACCGACTGGTACTCTTACGATCCCGAGGCTCGCGACATTCTCGGCCTTGGCCAGGGCGAGTTGGTGGCGGGCTACCTTTATCTTGGCACCGTCACCGAGCCGCCACAGGAGCGCGCGCGACCTGACGTCGCGAGGATCACCACCCACTGGACGGCCGACTGAGGCGAAAAGCCGGCGACGGCCCACCCAACGGGCGGCCCTCTGCGCGGCCATGCGTCAACTCAGACACTTTGGCGTAACAGTTCTGCATTGAAGGGATTTTAAACGCGCTTGAGTTGCCGTCCGACACAGCCTTGGCTTATGGCCAGGCTTGAAGACGACAGCGCGTTTTATCGCCGACCCTCCAATTCCGGCCGACGGGGCTCATGACACTTTCCTTGATGATACTGGGCCTGGCGGCCGCGCTGGACGCCGCGCAAGACCCCGCGCCCGCGCCCAAGGGCGCGCCCACCGCGCAGACCGCGCCCCCGCGCGCCGCGCCGGCCGATCCCGATGAGTACGAGGTCGAGGCCGTCCAGGTCACCGCCGAGAAGCGCGGCCAGGTCGAGGGCAAGATCCAGCCGGAGCTGGTGCTCAATCCGGCGCAGATCCGCGCCTATGGCGCGGGGAGCATCTCGGAACTGTTCGCGGCGCTGGAGCCTCAGCTGCGCACCAGCCAGGGCCGCGGCGACGGCCAACCCATCACTTTGATCAACGGCCGGCGCATCTCGGGCTTCCAGGAGGTCCGCGACATTCCGCCCGAAGCCATCGAGCGCTTCGAGATCCTGCCCGAGGAAGTGTCGCTGACCTATGGCTACCGCGCCGACCAGCGGGTGGTGAACATTGTGCTGCGCCGGCGTTTCCGCGCCATTACCAACGAAGGCGGCGTGAAGCTTCCGACGGCGGGCGGCCGCACCAGCACCGACGTCCAGAGCACGTTCTTCCGCGTTCAGGGCGACCAGCGCTGGCTGTTCAACGGCAAGCTCACCCACGACACCCCGCTGTTCGAGACCGAGCGCGACATCGTACGCGCGCCGTCGGGTTCGCCGTATGACTTAACCGGCAACATCACCGGCCTCGACCGCCAGGTCGTGGATCCGGTGACAGGCGCCGTCACCGTCGTGCGCCAGCCCATCGATCCGGCTTTGACCGCCCTGGTCGGCGGGCCGATCACCGTCGCCCAGGTCCCTGCCTTGGCCGCCGCCGGCGCGCCCAGCGTGGCCGATTTCGCCGCCAAGGCCGGCTTTCCCGCCACCGACGACCTGACCGCCTGGCGCACCCTGTCGCCCCGAAGCACCACGGCGTCGCTGAGCGGCTCCCTGACCCGGCCGCTGGGCAAGACGTCGCTGGTGACGTTCACGGGCGGCTTCGACGATTCCAGCACGCTCAGCTATCTGGGCCTGCCGGGCATCCGGGTGCTGGCGCCGGGCGACAACCCCTACTCGCCCTTCACCGAGACCGTTCAGCTCTACCGGTTCGTCGACGACTACGTCTCCCTGACCCGCAAGGTCGACACCCAGAAGGCGACGTTGGGCGCGGCGGCCAATGGCCGGCTCAAGGACTGGCGCTGGAGCACCACCGCCGGCTACGGCTATTCGACCAGCGAGACCCAGAACGGCCGCGGCGTGGACGCGGCGCTGTTCGCGGCCGGCGTCGCGGCCAACGACCCCAACCTCAATCCGTTCGGCAACATCCCCTATCAGCTGCTGTCGCGGGTCTCGCCCGACACGGCGCGCTCGACCTCCAACACCGCCAATGCCGAAGGCGTGTTGATCGGCAATTTGCTGCAGCTTCCAGCGGGCGGCATGCAGACCACCTTCAAGGTCGGGGCGGACACCCAGACCCTGGATTCGCGCAGCACCCTCGGCGGCGTCGCGGTGCAGCGCGACATCTCGCGCACCACCGGCAATGTGCAGGCCAGCCTGACCCTGCCGATCGCCGATCGCCTGCGCGACGTCCTGCCCATGCTGGGCAGCCTGTCGGCCAATCTCAATGTTCAATATGAGCAGTTGTCGGACTTCGGCGGCCTGTCGACGCTAGGCGCGGGCACGAATTGGACCCCGTTCGATCCGATCAGCTTCATCGTCAGCTACACCAACGAGCACGGCGCACCGACCGCCTCACAGCTGAACGACCCGATCCTGTCGACCGCCAACGTCTCGATCTACGACTTCAGCACCGGCCAGACCGTGCTGGCGACCCGCATCGAAGGCGGCAATCCCAATCTCGACGCCGACAACCGCCAGGTGTTGAAGCTGGGCGTGAACCTCAAGCCGCTGAAGAAGACGGCCAAGACCCAACTGACGGTGAGCGTCAACTACACGGCCACAAAGATCGAGGACTCGATCAACAACTTCCCATCGATCACCGCCGACATAGGGTCGGCCTTCCCTGAGCGCGTGATCCGCGACGCCAGCGGCAAGCTGATCGCGGTCGATGCCCGGCCGGTGAATTATGCCCGCTCCGAGCGCGGAGACCTGCGCTGGGGCTTCAACCTGTCGCGGCCCTTCGGCAAGCCGCGGCCAAACGTCGGCGGGCCGTTGGGCGGAGCCGGCGGGCCTCCTCCAGGCGGCGGGGAAGGCGGCGGCGGACGCATCCCAGGGGGCGGCGCCTTTGGGGGTCCCGGCGGCGGAGGCGGCAGCGGGCGTTTCGGCGGGCGTCCGGGCCAGGGCCGACTGCAGGTCTCGCTCTACCACACCTGGAAACTGAAGGACGAGATCGAGATCCGTGATGGCCTGCCGATCATCGACCGCCTGAACGGGGGGTCGGGCTCAGGGCCCGAGCACGAGGTGCAGCTGCAGGTCGGCTATTTCCAGAACGGCATGGGCGCGTTTCTGAACGGCAGCTGGCGCAGCGGCTATCGCCTGAACGGCGCGACCGCCAACCAGGACCTATACTTCTCCGACCAGGCCAATTTCAGCCTCAACCTGTTCGCCGATCTGTCGTCGCAGCCCCAGCTGCTGCGGGCCCATCCGTGGCTGCGGGGCACGCGGGTGCAACTGCAGGCCCAGAACCTGTTCGACACCCGCCAGAGCGTGCGCGACGCCCTGGGCTTCACGCCGCAGGCCTATCAGGACGATTTCCGCGATCCACTGGGCCGCACGGTCAGGATCAGCGTCCGCAAGCTGTTCGGACCGCAGCGCCCGCCGCAGCAGCCGGGACAGTCGAGCCCGCCGCTCGTCCCGCCGCCGGCGCGTTAGGCCAGAAACAACAAGAGGGGCGCGTCCAGCCGGACGCGCCCCTCTTTCGTCAATTCAGGCGGTGCGATCAGCCCCGGCCGCGATAGGGCGCCACGCCTTGGTCGGGCAGCCACAGGCCTTCCGGCGCCGGGCCCGTCTGCCAGAACACGTCGATGGGGATGCCGCCGCGCGGATACCAGTAGCCTCCGATGCGCAACCAGCGCGGAGCGGCGATCTCGACGATCTTGCGGCCGATCTTGACCGTACAGTCCTCGTGGAACGACCCGTGATTTCGGAAGCTGGTCAGATACAGCTTCAGCGACTTGCTCTCGATCAACCAGTCACCCGGCGCATAGTCGATCACCAGATGGGCGAAGTCGGGCTGGCCGGTCACCGGACATAGTGAGGTGAATTCCGGAACCACGAAACGCGCCAGATAGGTCACGTCGTTCTGCGGATTGGGTACGCGCTCGAGGACGGCCTGATCAGGGCTGGCGGCGGGCTCGACCACTTGGCCAAGCTGGGTCACATGAAGTTCGGTCATGGCCGGCATTTAGGCCCGACGCCCGCGCGAGACAAGCGCGCGCGCTGTCGCTATCACTGAGCCAAACAGGTGTTGGGAAGAGGACGAGCCATGAGCGGACGCGATTTCGACGGTTTCACGGTGGTGGTGACCGGCGCCTCCACGGGCCTGGGCCGGGCCATCGCGGTCGAAACGGCGCGACGCGGCGCGGCCTTGGTCGTCGTCAATTTCGCCCGTAGTGCGCAGGAAGCCGAGGAGACCGCGCGGCTGATCACGGCTGAGGGCGGCAGGGCCGTGCTGGTTCAAGGTGACGTGGCGCAGGACACCGACTGTCGCAAGATCGCCGAGGCGGCGGCCAGAACGGGCCGCATCGACGCCCTGTTCAACAACGCCGGGATCACCAAGTTCGCGCCCAACCACGCCGACCTCGACGCGGTGAACGCCGAGGACTTCCTGAATCTCTACGCCGTCAACGTGGTGGGCGCCTTCCAGATGGTGCGCGCGGCTCGCTCGTTGCTGGAGGCCGCGCCGCAGCCGGGCGCGGTGGTCAACACGGCCTCGATCGCCGGCGTGGTCGGCAACGGATCCTCGGTGCCCTATGCCGCCTCCAAGGGCGCGCTGACGACCATGACCCTGTCGCTGGCTCGGGCGCTGGCGCCCCGCATCCGGGTCAATGCGATCTGCCCTGGCTTCATCGACACGCCATGGTTTGGAAAGGTCATGGACGACGACCGAGTCGATCGGCTGCGAGAGCGATCTGCGGCCGCCACGCCTTTGAAAGTAGCGTCGACCGCCGAGGACATCGCGGGCGCCGCGGTGTTCCTGGCCTCGCCCGCCTCGCGCCATGTCACCGGCGAAACCCTGCTGGTCGACGCCGGCCTGCACCTGGGCGGCGCGAGCCTAGCGATGCGTTAATGCCGCAGGTAAAGCGCAAACAAACAAATTCCCGACACTGTGGCGCCCGAAGGCGTTTCTGAAGCAAAAGCGTCACACTGCGCCCAAACTTTGCACCATGCGCATCGTTTGTGCTGGCGCTTTAGACAGCGTGATTGCAACAAGGGCGCTGCCGACAACAACTCTCGTTGTGCTCAAATACGCTTGCAGGCGTCGAAGAACGACGAAGGCTCCAAAAAACCCTTCGTACGGCAAAACAGATAAGGGGATAGAACACATGAAATTTCTGAAAATCGCGCTGGTCGCCGCCGCCGCCTCCGTCGCCATGAGCGGCGCCGCCATGGCCGAAGAGCTGAAGCTGTCCGCCAACGTCGGCGTGGCCAGCGATTACATCTTCCGCGGCATCAGCAACACCAACAACAAGGGCCAAGTCTTTGGCGGCGTCGACGCCACCTACGGCATTGGCTACGCTGGCGTCTGGGCCTCGAACGTCGATTTCGGCACGCCGAACCCGGACGCGGAAATCGATGTCTATGCTGGCGTGAAGCCGGTGGTCGGCCCAGTCAGCCTGGACCTCGGCGTGATCTACTACGGCTATAGCAAGGACAAGAACGGCATCCCGGGTTCGTACAGCTACATCGAAACCAAGGCCGCGGCCTCGATCGCCGCCGGTCCCGCAACCCTCGGCGCCGCCTTCTACTACTCGCCGGAATTCCCGTCTAAGGGCGGCGAATCCTACTACGTCGAAGCCAACGGCTCCGCCCCGATCGGCGAAAAGCTGACCCTCAGCGGCGCCCTGGGCTACCAGACGGTTGACGCCAAGGGATACTTCTCGGGCGTCGACAACAACTACGTCACCTGGAACCTGGGCGTCTCGGCCGCGATCACCGATCACCTGACCGCCGACATCCGTTATTCGGACACCGACAGCCACGACTTCGGCAAGAGCCTGTACGGCTCGGCCCTGACCGTCGCCTTGAAGGCCGCGTTCTAAACCACGCTTCAAGCCTGACGAACGAGGCCGCCTCGACCTAGTCGAGGCGGCCTTTTTCATGCGTCAGGCCTGGGGCATTCCCTTGGGCGGCCGCATGAACAGCGCCGCCACGAACACCACCGCCGTCACCGCCGCGAATAGCTGGAAGGTCGGGGCGAAGGTTCCCAGACGGTCGCGCATATGGCCGCCGATCACCGGTCCTGCCGCCGACAGCGCACCCACCAGGCACGTCAGGGAGAACAGCTCGACATTGTTGCGCCGACCAAAATAGTTGAGCAGCAACAGGCTGACGGCCAGGACGGTCAGGCCAAACCCCACCCCGACGCCCACCGCATAGAGCAGCAGCAGCGGCGGCGTCGCGGCTCGGGACAGGGCGAGCAGGCCGACCACCAGCAGACCCTGGGCGAACACCAGCAGCCACTTCGGGTCGACCCGGTCGCCAATGGTCCCGCCGCCCAGCCGCGCGCCGACCTGCATCAGGCCCTCAAGACTCAGCATGCCCGCCGCCACGCCCCCCGCCACGCCCAGCCCTGTGAGGTGGGCCTGGGTCAGGCTGGCGGCGGTGATCCCGGCCAGCAAATGGCTGAAATAGGCCGCCAGCAGCACCAGGAACTGGGGCGTGCGCACGGCGTCGCGGACGCTCCATTCGTGGCCGGTGTGGTAGACCTTGCCCGGAAGGGTCCCGGCCCTGGCCTCGGCGTCCAGCACCGTGTCCAGCGCCGCGCCGGCTTGCTCCAGCCAGCGGGGCCCTCCCACGGCGACGGCGCAGACCAGCCCGACCACCCCGACCAGCGCCGCCTGCAGAGCCCAGTAGAGCCGCCAGTCGTCATGGGTCGCGCGCAGGATGGCGACCACCATCAGCGGCCCGGCCACCCCGCCCAGGGCGCCGAAGGTGAAGTAGATCCCGAACGGCAGGGCCCGCTGCTTGAAGATCGCCGACAGCACGTGAGTGCCGGGAATCAGGGCGGCCATCTGGAAGCCGATCCCACACAGCGCCGTCCCGAGGAAATAGATCGGCAGGGCATGGACCCTCGCCAGGCAGGCCAGGCCTCCGGCCATCACCGCCACGCCGGCCAGCACCGTTCCCCGCACCCCGATCCTGCGGATCAGCAGGGCAGGCAGCCAGGACGACAGACCCGTGAACACGCCCAGGATCGAGAAGCCCGCGAAGGCCAGCTCCCAGCTCCAGCCCAGCTCCTGGACCATGGCCGGGATGACGATCCCCAGCGACGAATAGGTGGCCGCGGTAATCAGGAACAGCAGCAGGCTAAACGCCGCGACCAGCAGCCAGGGACGGAAGTGGGAGGAGAGCCGCGAGAAGGTGAGCTCGGTCATCAGAACGTCCGCTTCAAGGTCACGCGCCATTCCCGCCCCTTGCCGGGCAGGGCTCCAAGATTGGCATAGGTGTCGGCGTCGGGGGTGAAATAGAGCGTGTCGAAGAGGTTCTCGACATTGAGTTCGGCCGTGTAGGGCCCATGCGACAGATAGGCCGAGGCGTTCACAACGGCGTAGGCGGGATAGGTCACCGCGTCCTGCACCGTGCCGGAGGTCTTGCTCACGTGGGTGACGCCCAGGGTGGCGCCTGCCGAGCCCCAGTCGTGAACGTCGCTGGTATAGGCGGCGTAGAGGCTGACCACCGAGTTTGGGATCAGGCTGTAGTCATAGTCCCCTGCCCGGCCCGGCAAGCCACTTGGCCCGCCGAACGACCAGATCACGTAGGAGCCGCCATAGGCCTGCGCCCCGGGCACGCCCGCCGTATAGGCCGGAATATATTGGAACGAGGTGTCGGGTCCCTCGACCGTCGTGTGCTGGGCGTTGCCGGTCGCCGTGAAGCTGAGATGGTTTGAGGCCAGCCATCGCACCTCCACCTCGACGCCCTTGGCCCGTGTGCTCTGGACGATCGGCGTCAGGCCCGACAGCTGGGTGCGGTTTTGGCGATAGCCGGCCAGGGAACCGACCAGGGTTCCGTGCAGAAGTTGGACCTTCACCCCAGCCTCGGCCAGGTCGCCGCTCGACAACCACGACCCATCGGCGACCAGGCCCGGGGCGAGGTCTCCAGCCTGGCTGACCTCCAGGGCCGAGGCCTTGGCGTAGCTGACATAGGGCATCAGGCCGATGGGAGTCTGATAGGTCAGGCTGGCGCTGTAGGTCGCCTTGCCTCGGCTGTCGGTCTGGCGGCCAGGCACGGTGAAGGGCAGGAAGCCGGTATCGTTGGCTGCGACGTCATAGTCGTCATAGCGGCCGCCCAGGGTCAGGGTCAGGTGATCCAGCTTGACGTCGCTGGTGAAGAACAGGCCCGCCTGGCGCCACGTGCTGCTGTTGTCATTCTCCCATTGAAGGCCCTGGACGTCCGCCGGTTCGGTGCTGAAGGGGCTGTCGATGATGTCGGTGGGCGTCGCGCCGAAGGCGATGTCGCGGCGGTCGATGGCGATCATGCCGCTGTTGAAGCTCTCGCGCCGCCGTCCTTCGAACCGGCGATAGCTGGCGCCGACGATCGACTGGGTGCTCACCGCTCCGAAGTCGCGCTCGAACGCGTAGCTGGCCCGCGCCTCCCACACCGCGCTGTCGAACCAGGCCGGGTAGCCGTACGAGACAAAGCGCCTGTTCTCCTGGTCGTCATAGAACAGCTGCAGCTTCAGCACGCCGCCGTCGTCGAACCGCTTGGCCAGATCGAGATAGAGGGTGTTGGTGCGGGTCGTGGAGAAGTCTGCGGGGCTGATGTGCACGGTGCGCGGCGACAGCTTGGTCGTGCCCACCCCTGTGTCCAGAGTATGGTTGGGGTCACTCTTGGGGACGGCGCCATAAGCGATGTAGAGCGCGCTGCCGAACGGATAGAAGCCCACCTCGCCCGGGGTTAGCCGGCCGTTGCCGTCAGCGTCGACCAAGGTGGTGTCGCGGCCGGTGACATAGGTCTGGTGGTCGATCAGGTCCTGGGTCAGGCGGTTCCAGCCGGGCGTCTGCACGTCGCCGGTCGAATGATAGACCATGCCGCCGAACGCCGTGCTCCACCCGCCGCCCAAGTCGAAGTCGGCCGACACCTCGGCCAACTGCCGCTTGGGATGCAGTCCCCGGTAGAAGCTTTTTGAATCGTCGACCTCGCCATAGGCGTAGACCCCGCCATCGGCCGCGCCCAGCTTGACCGGCAGGGCGATCTGGCCCGTGAGGTTCTTCTTGTCGTAGGCTCCAACAGTGGCCGTGAGCTCGCCCCTGGGATCGGTCAGGAACCGGCCCTCGTCACGCGCCGACTTGGGGATGAAGTTCAGCATGCCGCCAACCTTGCCCGCGCCGTAGAGCGGCGTGGGCGGGCCGCGCATGATCTCGATCTGCGCCGCGCCACCGATCGGGGTGGCATAGGTCCCGCGGTTCTCCACCCGCTTGAAGCCGCGGAAATAGTTCTCGGCCAAGGTGCCGCGAATATTGAGCGCGCCGGGCACGCCATAGAAGCTGGCGGTGTAGGTCCCGGGCGAGACGGCGGTCAGGCCGTCCAGCGTCTCGACGCCGAACCGCTGGAGCATGGTGTCGCTGACGAAGCTGGCCGAGCGAGGCGTTTCCAGCAACGGCTTTTCAAGGCCGAAAACGGTGGTGCTGGGCTGCTTTTCCAGCAGGCCTGCCCTGTCGCGGGCCAGGACCAGCACCTCATCGACGGCGTTCTGGGGGCTCGCGTCCTGGGCCTTGCCCAGGCTCGCCGTCATCAGGCCCATGGACATGGCGGTAACGAACAGGCGAACGCGGCTTGGCATCGAGTGGGCTCCACGGCGCCGGAATGGCGGCAAGGCCAGGAGATGGGAGGTTACGCAACGTTCGTCAAAACATTATCTGACATTTCAGACGATCTTGTCTGGTGGCGCTATTGGCCAATGCAAAGGCGTCCGCGCCTGGACGCCGCTATCCCGCCAACATCGGCCGAGCGGCCTCGGGCATGATGTTGAGCACGCGCATCATCGCCAACCGGGCGCCGTCGATATTGCCCAGGGCGATAACGTCGGCGACGTCGCGGTGCTGCTGGACGTCGGCGATCAGCTCGGCCTCGGTCGCCGCGCCGAACGAAAACACCCAGTAACGCGCGGCCTTGTGCTGCAAGGGGATCAGGATGCGGGCCAGGGCCATGTTGCCGCCGGCCCGGGCGACGGCGGCGTGGAAGCGTTGGTCCATGGCCACCAGGGTCGGCAGGTCGCGGGCGCGGGCCGCGTCTTCGCCGCCGTCGAAGGCCGCGCGGATGGCGGCGGCTTCGGCCTTGCTGGCGTATTTGGCCGCCAGGCCAGCGCAGTGCGGCTCGATCAGGGCCCTGGCCTCATAGCCCTGGCGCAGCTCAACTAGGTCAAGCGGCGCCACCGTGGTGCCCGAGCGAGCCCGGCGGATCACCAGCCCCTCCAGCGCCAGCCGGCCCAGGGCGTCGCGCACACCGGCGAGGCCCGCATCGTAGCGCGCGGCCAGCGACTGCTCGTCCAGCCGACCGCCGGGCGCCAGACGACCCAGGATCAGGTCCAGCAGGATGCGTTCGTAGACCTTGGCCTTCTGCAGGTCGGGCGACCAGTCCTCAAGGCCGGAGGATGAACAGACATCCAGCACCAGGATCCGGTCGCGGGCGCCGCCGGCCAGAGCATCGTCGGGAGCCATCAGTTGTCGCAAGGGATCGGCTCCGCAAAGAGTGAGCCTGATATGTACGGTGAAATTTTAGCTGGCGCTAGCGAGCGATCTACTTAGGGACGTAGGATCGGCTGAATCGAGGACGTGAGGATACGCATCCGCCATCGGCGCCTAGAGCATTTCCCGACCTGACTGCGTCAGGCCGTGAGCTCTAATCTTCTGTTTTGACGCATTTTTCTTCACGCGAACCGAAACCACTTCGCTCGAACAATGCCCTAGAACGCTGGCACCACCGCGCCGTGATAATGCTGCTCCATGAACGCCGCGACCTCGGGCGTGGTCAGGGCCTTGGCCAGCTTCTGGACGCGCGGGTCGTCCTTGTTGTCCGGACGGGCGACCAGATAGTTCACATAGGGGCTTTTCTTGTCCTCGATCAGCAGGGCGTCCTTGGACGGGTCCAGCTTGGCGTCGAGGGCGAAGTTAGTGTTGATCACCGCCAAATCGACCTCGCTGAGCGTGCGCGGCAGGGTCGCGCCTTCCAGTTCCTTGAACTTCAGGCCCTTGGGATTGCTGTCGATGTCCTTCAGGCTCAGCCCCTTCTTGCCGAGGTCCAGCCCGATGACGTTGTTGCGGGCCAGCAGCCGCAGCGCCCGATCCTCGGTGCTGGCGTCATTGGGGATCGCCACGGTGGCGCCCTGCGGCAGGTCGGCGATGGTCTTGTGCTTGCGCGAATAGGCGCCGATCGGCTCGATGTGCACGCCGATCACCGGGACGAGGTTGGTGCCCTTGTCGGCGTTGAAGGTCTCCAGATAGGGCAGGGTCTCGAAATAGCTGACGTCCATGCGCTTCTCGGCGACCTGGGTGTTGGGCTGGACATAGTCGTTGAAGACCTTGATCTCGATCTTCAGGCCCTGGGCCGCCAGCTTGGGCTTGATGAATTCCAGCACCTCGGCGTGGGGCACGGCCGTGGCGGCCACCGTCAGAGTATCGCCGGCGCTCGGCGCGGGCTGCCGCGAGCAGGCCGCGATCATAAGAGCGGCGAGGCTGAGAAGGGCGGCGCGGCGGGCGACCATGAACGGCTCCATTAAGGCGATTGGACGGGTAGGCTATTGCCCGGTTGCAGGCGGATGGCGAAATCAGTTTTCCTGAACCAGGGCCTAGAGTCTCGGTTCTTGTTGGGGATCATTGTCGGGGATCGTTGAGGTCGCCGCCTTGACCTCGCCGCCAAACAGGGCGCCTGAAGAGCTATGGCCAAAGAAACCGTCTACATCGTCCAAGCCTACAAGGCCGGCCGCGGCAAGGGCCTGAAAGCCGAGCAGCAGGTGGGCTGCAAGGACGCGGAGGAAGCCCGCCGCAAGGCCGAGCGCCTGGCTCCGATCCGCGAAGGCGTGGTGGCCTTCGCCGCCTCGGCCGACGTCGAACTCGGGGACTACGATGAAAACCCGGTGATCATCTTCAAGGCGGGCCGGCTGCCGTTCCCGTTCGACCAGGCCTGACCTATTCCTCGTTCGCCGGCTCTTCCGGCCCAGCGATCGTCCAGCTTGACAGGAAGTCGGGGTTTTCCACCGTCTCGCCGTCGGCCAGCGGATAGAGCCCCGGCGCGGCGGCGGTGATGTTCGAGGTCTGGGGCGGCAGGGTCGTGGTGTCGCCGTCCTGCCGGCCCAGCAGGTCGAGCAACAGACCCTCGTCGGCGTCGGCGGTGATCACCACGCCATGGAAGGCCTCGCGGCCCTGAAGCTCGCCTTCGGCGTCGAGGAGGGTCAGATTCACCAGCATGATCTTGCCGACCAGGGTCTGGGCGAAGGCCTCGTCCCAGTGCTCGGGCGGCGGGGCGGTGAGGATGGGCATGTCGTCTTCGGTCATCGTCTCTTTCAATCCACGGGACGGGGACAGGCCCGTGGGCCTGTCCCCAATCGTATCAGCGGTGCGAAACCCGGCGCACCACCGCGTCGCCGACCATCTGCAGCGCCTGGACCAGCACCAGCAGCAGCACCACGGTCACCACCATCACGTCGGTCTGGAAACGCTGATAGCCGAAGCGAATGGCCAGGTCGCCCAAGCCGCCCGCCCCGACCACGCCGGCCATGGCGGTGTAGGACACCAGGGCGATGGCCGTCACCGTCGCCGCGGCAATCAGGCCCGGCATGGCCTCGGGCAACAAGGCCCCCAGCACGACCTGCCGACGCTTGGCGCCCATGGCGAAGCTGGCCTCGATGACGCCCTTGTCCACTTCGCGCAGGGCGGTCTCGACCAAGCGCGCGAAGAACGGCGCGGCGCCGACCACCAGCGGCGGGATCGCCCCGGCCACGCCCAGCGATGTGCCGACCAGGGCGACGGTCAGCGGGATCATCACGATCAGCAGGATCACGAACGGCACCGAGCGCAGGATGTTGATCACCAGCGAAAGCACGCCGTTAGCCGCGCGGTTGCGCAGCATCTGGCCCGGTCCCGTCAGGAACAGGATCACCCCCAGGGGCAGACCCAGGATCACGGTCAGCCCCATCGACCCGCCCAGCATCGCCAGGGTGTCGAGCGTGGCCTGGCCGATCTCGGACCAATCCACGTTCTGGAAGAGGGCGATATTCTGGAGGAAGGCGTTCATTGGCCGGCCTCCGTCAGCAGATCAACCCGGACGCCGTCGGCCTGGAACCGGGCAATGGCCGCCTCGACGTCGCCCCCGGTCAGGGCCAGGGTCAGCTGACCATAGGGCGTGTCGCGCAGGCGGTGGATGCGGCCGCCAAGGATCGAATAGTCGACGCCGGTCTCGCGGGCCACCAGGCCCAGGATCGGCTTGTAGGTCGCCTCGCCGCGGAAGGTCAGCCGCACCACGCGGCCACCGACCAGGGCGCCGTGGGCCGCAACTCCATCGGCCTCGTTCACGAAACGCCGCGCCGTGGGACTGGCCGGATGCAGGAACACCGCCTCGACGGGGCCGCTTTCCACTACCGCTCCGCCTTCAAGCACCGCCACCCGATCACAGACCCGGCGCACGACGTCCATCTCGTGGGTGATCAGCACGATGGTGAGACCGAGCTCGCGATTGAGGTTGGAGACCAGGTCCAGGATCTGCTCGGTGGTTTCGGGATCCAGCGCGCTGGTGGCCTCGTCGCACAGCAGCACCTTCGGGTCTGTCGCCAGGGCCCTGGCGATGCCGACCCGCTGCTTCTGGCCGCCCGACAGCTGGGCGGGATACTTGTTGGCGAACTCCGACAGCCCCACCCGCGCCAGCAATTCGGCGGTGCGCGCCTTGACCTCGGCGCCCGGCCGTCCGGCCAGCTTCAGCGGAAAGGCGACATTGCCGGCCACGGTCTTGGACGACAGCAGGTTGAAATGCTGGAAGATCATGCCGACCCGGCGACGCAGGGCGCGCAGGCCCTCGACGCCCAAGGCCGCCACGTCGTCGCCATCGACCAGGATCTGGCCACTCGACGGCGTTTCCAGGCCATTGATCAGCCGGATCAGGGTCGATTTGCCCGCCCCCGAAGCGCCGATCACGCCGAACACCTCGCCAGGGGCGACCGACAGAGACACGCCGCTGAGCGCGGCGCGGCCGTTGCCGGCATAGGTTTTGGAAACGTTGTCGAAGGTGATCACGGGCTGGCTCGAAGATTGTGGAGCGGCAGCATTTAGGCGCTGACGCTCCTCTTGGCGAGGGGCGGGCCCTACTGCCCCGCGCCGCCACGCTCCCCTGTGCCGCCGCAGGCGCCTTTCCAACGTGATGACGGCGGCGGCGCCGCGATAGGGTCGCCCCCTTGGCGGCGCGGCCCCCTCCCCCTATACGGGCTCAGGCGAGACCGTGCGGGCGTGGCGAAACTGGTAGACGCGCCGGACTTAAAATCCGTCGGGAGCAATCCCATGCCGGTTCGACCCCGGCCGCCCGCACCAGTCAGCGCCGCGCGCCGTCTTCCCTGGCCGCCTCGAACGCCCGCCCCATCCCGAACGGTGCAAGAATGCATTGCGGCCCCCGAGGGCCACGCCGATGGTTGAGCCTCACGTTCCCGTATCGGACACGGCCTTGAATAGGTCCCCTGGTCCCGACCCCATCGATGTCGCTGTCGCAACCCGGATCCGGGTTCAGCGCCGCCACCTGAGGATCAGCCGGGACGACCTGGCCCAGACCCTGGGCCTCACCTTCCAGCAGGTTCAGAAATACGAGCGCGGAACCAATCGGGGTCAGCCCCTCGATGCTGGTGCGGACCGCCGCCGCGATTGCAGACAACGGTCGCCAGCCTGCTGGGCGAGGACAAGGCCGTCGTGGAGCCGGAGTGGGAATAGGCCTCCCGAGCGCCCTTACGAACCCGCGACACGTTCGATCCCCGTCGCGCCCACGCCCTCCAGCGCGGCAACCAGGTCTTCCACCGCCGCATCAACCAGCGCTTCGTCGCGCCCCCGGATCACCAGGTTGGCGCCATAGACATCGGGCGGCGCGAAAAACGGATAACTGCCGATCGACAGGTCCGGATGGGCCTTGGCCACCGCCTCCAGCGGCGCGGCGATCGCGCCCTCGCCGGTGCCGGTGACCCGGACGGTCTTGCTGATCACCACCGCCCCGGTGCGCAGACGCGGCCCAACGTCGTTCAGCATGCCGCGCATGATGGCCGGCACACCGGCCAGCACGAAGACATTGCCGATCTGGAAGCCCGGCGGACCCTGCACGGGGTTCTTCACCAGGGTCCCGCCCTCGGGCACATGGGCCATGCGCCGGCGGGCGGCGTTGGGCTCGCCCCAGCGCTCGCGCAGCAGGGCCATGATCTCGGGATGCTCGGGCGCGGTGACACCGAACGCCTTGGCCACCGAATCGGCGGTGATGTCGTCATGAGTGGGGCCGATGCCGCCGGTGGTGACCACATAGTCGTAGCGATGGCGCAGGGCGTTGACCGCATCGACGATCTCCTGCTCGACATCGGGCACCACCCGCACCTCGCAGACATCGACGCCATAGGTGGCCAGGTACTTGGCGATGGCGTTGAGGTTCACGTCTTGCGTTCGACCCGACAGGATCTCATCGCCGATGATCAGAACCGCCGCCGTCACGCGCTCGCCAGTCTTGGCTTGGGTGGTGGTCATGGTCTCGATCCCTTACATTCGAATGTTTCACCGACCGACTTAAGGCTCCCATGCTTCTCCCGCAACCGATGGCGCGCGGCGTGATCGTCGAGCGCTACAAGCGCTTCTTCGTCGACTTGGTGCTGGACGACGGCCGCGAGATCACCGCGCACGTGCCCAACCCGGGCGCGATGCTGGGACTGAAGGATCCCGGCCTGGCCGGCTGGGTGTCGTGGTCAGGCGACCCAAAGCGCAAGCTGGCCTGGACGCTGCAGCTGGTCGAGGCCGATCGCGGCCTGGTGGGCGTCAACACCATGAACCCCAACAAGCTGGTCGCCGAAGCCCTGGCGGCCGACACCATCCCGGAGATGGCCGGCTACGCCGTGATCCGCCCAGAAGTCAAATACAGCGAGGCCAGCCGCGTTGATTTCCTGCTGACCCATCCGGATCGCCCGTCGTGCTGGCTGGAGGTCAAGAACTGCCACTTCCGTCGTGGTGGGACCCTGGCCGAGTTCCCCGACTGCGTGGCGGCCCGCAGCGCCAGGCACCTGAAGGACCTGGCCGCCGAGGTCGCCAAGGGCGGGCGGGCCGTGCAGCTGTTCGTCATCCAGCGCACCGACTGCGACAGCTTCGCCGCTTGCGCGGACCTGGATCCGGTCTATGCCAAGGGTCTGAACGACGCGGCGGCAGCGGGCGTTGAAGTTCTGTGCTATGGTTGCGACATAAGCCCGACGCAGATCCGCATTTCCCGGCGCATCCCCTGGCGGGACGCACCGGCCGTTTGAGACGAAGCCGCCATGACCCTAGACGACACGGCCGAGATCGAAGCCGAGACCCGCACCGGCGCCATCAAGCTGCACAAGCCTTCCGACTTCGAGGGCATGCGCAAGGCCGGCAAGCTGGCGGCCGAGTGCCTGGACATGCTGATCCCGCACGTCGCGCCAGGCGTGCCGTCGGACTATCTGGACACCTTGGCCCGGGAATTCATCCTCGACCAGGGCGCCCTGCCCGCCTGCCTGTTCTATCGCGGCTATCCCAAGACGGTCTGCATCTCGCGCAACCATGTGGTCTGCCACGGCATCCCCGGCGAATGGGCGCTGCGCGAAGGCGACATCGTCAATATCGACGTTACGGTCATCGTCGATGGCTGGCACGGCGACACCTCGCGGATGTACGGGGTGGGCGAAGTGGGCCCGCGCGCCCGCCGCCTGGTCGAGATCACCTATGAGGGCATGGCCCGTGGCCTGGCCGCCGTGAAGCCGGGCGCGACCTTGGGCGACATCGGCTACGCCATCCAGTCCTATGTCGAGGCGCAGCGCTGCTCGGTGGTGCGCGACTTCTGCGGCCATGGCCTGGGCAAGGTGTTCCACGACTCGCCCAACATCCTGCACTTTGGCCGCCCCGGCCAGGGCGCGGTGCTGAAGCCGGGCATGTTCTTCACCGTCGAGCCGATGGTCAATCTGGGCAAGAGCGCAGTCAAGGTGCTGGGCGACGGCTGGACGGCCGTGACCCGCGACAAGTCGCTGTCGGCCCAATGCGAGCACTCGATCGGCGTGACCAAGGATGGCTACGAGGTGTTCACCGGCTCGCCGACCGGGCTGTTCCAGCCGCCGATCCTGGGCGGGTAAGCCCCTAGCCACTCGACAACCGATAATTGATCTGCCCTACTCGCTGCTCGCATGACGAGGGCGAGATGGTCAGTGGCAGATCACTGAAGGCGACCGGGGTCGAAGACACCGCGCCCACCAGGCCGGAGCCCAGCCACGCCCTTGGCCACCGCGAGCGCCTGCGCGAACGCGCCAAGGCCGGCGGCCTTGGCGCCCTGCCCGACTACGAACTGCTGGAACTCTACCTCTTCCGCACCCTTGCGCGCGGCGACGTCAAGCCGATGGCCAAGGCGCTATTGGCCCGGTTCGGCTCGTTCGGGGCGACAATCAGCGCCTCGATCGAGGACTTGAAGACCGTGCCGGGGATCGCCGAGAACGCGGCGATCGACATCAAGCTCTTGCATGAGGCCGCCTTGCGAGCCGGACGCGACAAGATCGCCAAGCGGCCGGTGATCTCGTCCTGGACGGCGCTGCTAAGCTATGTCCGCGTCGCCCTGGCCAATGAGCCGCGCGAACAGTTTCGGGTGCTGTTCCTGGACAACAAGAACCAACTGATCGCCGACGAGATTCTCAACCATGGCACGGTCGATCACGCCCCCGTCTATCCGCGCGAGGTGATGCGCCGGGCGCTGGAGCTTTCCAGCTCCAACATCATCCTGCTGCACAACCACCCCTCGGGCGACCCCACGCCGTCGCGGCCTGACATCGAGATGACCAAGCAGATCGTCGAGGCCGGGCGAGCACTGAAGATCAATGTCCACGACCACCTGGTCGTCGGGCGTGATGGCGTGGCCAGCTTCAAGGCGTTGGGGCTGTTTTAAAAATCCTCCCCCTGTGGGGGAGGTGTCGGCGCAGCCGACGGTGGGGGGAGTGATCGGATGGTCGCATCCTGGACCAATCCCAAAACTCCCCCCGCCGATCGCTGCGCGATCACCTCCCCCACAGGGGGAGGAACACCTTGACCGCATCCCCCCAATCCCGGAGCGTGGCCGAGCAACCTGTTTCGGAGCCCCAATGTCCCGCCTGCTTCTCGCCCTGCTCGGCTCCGTAGCCCTTCTCGCCCCCGCCGCCGACGCCGCCGACGCGCCCATTTCCAAGGCCGATCGCGCCGCCCACGAGGGCTACCTGATCCTCGACACCCACCTCGACACCCCTGAGCACTTCGCCCGCCAGGGCTGGAGCATGGTCGATCGCCATGCGGTGACGATGGATGGCACCGAGGTGGACCTGCCGCGCATGAACGAGGGCGGCCTGGATGGCGGGTTCTTCGTGATCTACACCACGCAAGGCGCCCTGACCGCCGAGGGCTATCGCGGCGCTCGCGACTTCGCCCTGAACCGCGCCACCGAGATCCGCGAGATGGTCGCGGCCCACGCCGACAAGTTCGAGCTGGCCTACACCGCCGACGACGCCGCGCGGATCAACAAGTCCGGCAAGAAATTCGTCTTCCAGAGCATCGAGAACAGCTGGCCGATGGGTGAGGACCTCACCCTGATGCAAACCTTCCACGCCACCGGCGTGCGCCTGGCCGGGCCGGTGCACTTCAAGAACAACCAGTTCGCCGACAGCTCGACCGACAAGCCGATCTGGCATGGCTTCTCGCCGCTGGGCCTGCGCTGGCTGGCCGAGGCCAACCGGCTGGGCATCGTCATCGACGTCAGCCACGCCTCGGACGACGTGGTCGATCAGGCGGTGCTGCTGTCAAAGGTCCCGATCATCGCCTCGCACTCGGGCGCCAAGGCGGTCTTCGACCACCCGCGCAATCTGGACGATGTACGCCTGAAGAAGATCGCTGAGGCCGGCGGGGTGATCTGCATCAACTCGGTCTATCTGAAAGCCACGCCCACCAGCCCCGAGCGCAAGGCCGCGTTCGAAGCGATCGGCAAGGCGCCCGACAGCGAAACGGCCAGCGAGGCCGAGATCGTCGCGTTTCTGAAGAAGAAGGCCGTTATCGACGCCAGGTATCCGCCGATCCGCGCCAGCTTCGAGGACTTCATGGGCAGTCTGCTGCACACCCTCAAGCTGGTCGGTCCCGAGTATGTCGGCATCGGCGCCGACTGGGACGGCGGCGGCGGCGTGGTCGGCTTCGAGGACGTCGCTGACCTGCCCAAGGTCACCGCCCGGCTGAAGGCGGCCGGCTATACCGACGCCGACCTGGCGGCGATCTGGGGCGGCAACGTGCTGCGCGTGATGAAGCAGGCGCAGGACTATGCCAAGACGGCGGCGAAGTAGGGGCGGACACTTGCCCCCTACGGACCGCTTCGCGGTCGTCTTCCCCCAGAGGGGGAAGAGCTTAGCCGCCGCCAATAGCGCGAGGCTCCGCCCCCTATGGGGGCGGACAGACCGCGCAGCGGTCAGGTGGGGGCAAGTCTAGGTCTTCCCCTGCCCCACGCATCCCAGAACCGCCACCCCATCAACACCGCCAGGATCGCCGCATAGGCCAGGGGCGGGCGATGGTCGGCCTTCACCAGCAGATAATAGTGGGCCACGCCCAGCGGCACGATCAGGTAGATCAGCCAGTGGATCCTCTGCCAGGTCGCCCGGCCCAGCCGGCGGATCATGCCGTTGGTCGAGGTCACCGCCAGCGGGATCAGCAGCGTGAAAGCCCCCATGCCCAGGGTGATGAAGGGCCGCTTGAGGATGTCCTTCCACAGCTGGCCCCAGTCGAAATAGAGATCGACGCCGATATAGGTCAGCAGGTGCAGGCAGATATAGCTGAAGGCGAACAGGCCGATGGTCCGCCGGAAGCGTACGAGGCGCGGCTTCTTCAGTATCCGGGCGGCGGGCGTCACCGCCAGGCCGACCAGCAACAGGCGCAGGCCCCAGACGCCGATCTGGCGGATCAGGGTCTCGATCGGATTGGCCCCCAGGTCGCCGCTGAACCCCCGCCAGGCCAGCCAGACCAGCGGCGCGAGACAGGCCAGCCAGACGGCGGCGTAGACGAGGTTGTCCCGGGTCTTGGAGGGCCGCTTCTTGGCCGCGACCCGCTTCAACGTCGCGTCCATCAGAAGGTCTTCCGCAGGTCCATGCCGCGATAGAGGTCGGCGACGTACTGGCCATAACCGTTAAATGGCAAGGTCTCGCGGCGGCGAAACTCGCCGATCCGGCGCTCGGTGGCCTGGGACCAGCGAGGGTGGTCGACAGCGGGATTGACGTTCGAATAGAAGCCGTATTCGCGCGGGGCCAGCACGTTCCAGGCGGTGGCCGGCATACGCTCGACCAGGCTGATCTTGACGATCGACTTGATGCCCTTGAAGCCATATTTCCACGGGACGACCAGCCGCAGCGGCGCGCCGTTCTGGTTGGGCAACACGTCGCCATAGAGGCCCACGGCCAAGATGGCCAGCGGGTGCGTCGCCTCGTCGATGCGCAGGCCCTCGCGATAGGGCCACTGCAGGGTGTCCCATTTCTGGCCCGGCATTTCAGAGGGACGCATCAGGGTTTCGAAGGCCACGAACTTGGCCTTTGAGGTCGGCTTGACCGCCGCGATCAGGTCCTTCAGCGGGAAGCCGACCCAGGGGATGACCATCGACCAGCCCTCGACGCAGCGCATGCGATAGATGCGCTCCTCGAGCTTCTGGCCCTTGATCAGGTCGTCGATGGCGAAGGTCGTCGGGGCCTCGCAGGCGCCGTCGACCCGCACGGTCCACGGCCGGGTCTTCAAGGACCCGGCGTTCTCGCCGGGGTCCTCCTTGTTGACCCCAAATTCGTAGAAGTTGTTGTAGGTGGTGATGTCTTTCTTGGGGGTCCGCGCCTCGGTGGTCGAGAAGCCCGGCTTGTAGGCCAGACCCCGGGCGTTCGCCGCGCCGCCCGCCCCCGCCAGACCCAATCCCGCCGCGCCTGCGATGAACTGCCGCCGGCGCAGGTAGAGGCCCTGATCGGTGACGTCGTTGTCGGTCAGGTCGGGGGCGTTGCGGATCAGCATGGCGGGGTTCCGGGCGGGGTCTTCATAGGAAGATACGTGCTGGGAGGGGGTTTGGTTACATCGAAAAGCTCCTCCCCCTGTGGGGGAGGCGGCCGAAGGCCGGTGGGGGGAGCTTTGGGTCGCCCTGTCCGGGTCGTGGCCGTCGGCCGATCATTCCCCCCACCGTCGGCTTCGCCGACACCTCCCCCAGAGGTATCTATATACGTGCTTGACCACAAAGCTTGACTCTCATCCATCGGCGCCTGAGCTTGGCGTCTATGGCGGAAGAGAATGTCGAAAATCCCACAGTCGAAGAGTTCTCAGCGTGGCTCATTCCAGCCGCCGCCTTGGTTGCGCTTCCTGATTTAGCGCCTGAGATGGCCGTTAGAACGATACTGGGACGGGCGAAAAGTGGGCTTGTGGTCGCCGCAGCATCAGCAATGACTTGGTCAAGCCAGGGCGAACAAAAGACCGCAAAGATTGTGACGATCGATCCGAACTGGTGGGATAAGGCCGGCGGCCATATCGACGAAACGTGGTCTAAGTTTTGGCATGTTGGCGACATGGACGTTCACATTCGGGACCGGATGGGTTCGCTGGTCGTGAACTTGTTCGACGTGCGATTCGAGCCCTTTGGTATTCACGCTATGTCGGGTGGTCTGATTGTGCGGAGCGCCAGCACAATTCAGGCGCTGATCGCAGCGCCCTCCGAGCCAGAGGCGGGGTCGCGGCGGGAGACCCCAAGCATCGCGCTCGAGAGGAGCGTAAGCGAGGGCCAGCTTAAGGCCTGGGCAAAAACCTACCTCGCATCGCGCCCCGGCATGGTGCACGACGAAATCGCCGAGGCTGCTTCCAAACACTTCCACCCGCGCACGGTTACTCGCCGCCCCCTCAGAAGCGCAATCAAACTGGCGAATTACCCGGTAAGGGTCGGAAAACCCTCCAAAAATAGAAACAAGCCGGCGAATTAACCGGCGAATTAGAAACCCGTGGACGGCGGTTTTTGCCGCCGCGATCTTCTCGTTGTGCGTTGCACCGCCCCGCTTCGGGGTAAAATTGGTGCAGCCGCTTCGATCGGCGAGAAGGAGACGACATGACGGATTGATGAGGCCCAGAAACGGAAACGGCTCACCCCTGCCAGGGGGCGAGCCGCTGTCCGAGTATCACCGCGTTGCGGGGATCCAAGGCCTCTCGTTAGAGCCCGAAGAATCTCACGACGCGGTTCCTTTCACAAGCCCAATATGGAGGAACCCATGGGCCTGATCGACCGTGTGCGGGTGAAAGAACACCGCCGCATCAGCAAGCGTGGGCGTATCGAGCGCGTCCGCGAACATTGCCGCCCGAAGCCGCATCGCCGCTGCTAATCGGGCTGGCCCGGCTTGTTCTTCGGAGCGGGCCGGGCCGCTTTCTTCTTCGCTCCCGGAGGTGGCGTGACCTCTTCGGGTTTGGTCTGGGCGTAGCGCGCCAAGGCCTCCCCAAAGTCCATGTCTAGAAATAGCGCCGGTTCCGTCTTCTTGCTGGTCATGCGATCAGCGCCTTGTAGGTCAGGCGGCATTCGATGCCGTCCAGCAACGCGCCGAAGCGTTGGCCCTTGGCGATGTCGCGGCGGTTATAGCGGAAGGTCATTTCGCCAACGTAGCGGTCCAGATGCTTTGGCGACACCCAGTGATGAACGCCGATGATCTGGCGCTTAAGTTGCGACCAGACGCCTTCAATCGAGTTCGTGTGGAAGTCGCCCTTGCGGTACTGGCCAGCGCTGTGACGGACAACGCCATGGTTGAAGGTGCGGCCAAGGTGGCGATAGCCCGCGTGCTCGTCGGTCGAGACCGAAGTGGCTCCCGGCGAAACGACCTCATGGACGAAGCCGTCCAGCGTGGCGGTGTTGGTCGAGGTGACGACGCGGGCGACCACATCGCCGTCCCGGCCCACAGCGCCGATGACGGCAGTCTTCCCTGCGGTCCCGTTGATGCCCTTGCGCTTGCTCTTGGGCTTGTTGCTTTCCTTGCCGCCCACATAGGTCTCATCGACTTCCACATCGCCCGACAGCGGGGCGTTGAAGCTGTCGGTGCGAGCTGCGTGACGCAGGCGGTGCAGAACGAACCAAGCCGACTTCTGCGTGATGCCAAGATCGGTCGCCAGCGTGGTCGAGGCGATGCCCTTGGGGTGGTTCGTGATCATCCAGATCGCCGTGTACCAAGTGCGGAGCGGCAGCTTGGTATCTTGAAAGATCGTGCCGACCTTGATCGAGAAGCGCTTGCGGCAGGTGTAGCACTTGTGGGTGTTCGTGCCAGTCAGGGTGCCGATCTTGGTCTCGTCCGCGTTGCCGCACAGCGGGCAGAACTTGCCGTTCTTCCAACGCGAGGCCGTCAGGTGGTCGATAGCCGATTGCTCAGTCGGGAAGGCCCGGAAGAGCTGGATCAGGTTGTCGAATTTCTGGATCACGGCGGCGGCTCCTGCTGCAACCGTTATCCCTCAATCCGATGACTGGGTCAAGCACGTATATAGCTCCCTCCCCCAGAGGGGGAGGACCTATCTCACCACCGCTTCAAACCCCGCCCGCGCCGCCGCCTTGGCCTTGGCCAGCTTGCCCTTCAGCGACCCGAACGCCCGAACACCGCCCGCCCGCGCCATAAGCGCCCGAAACGCCTTGGGTTCGGTGTCGGGATCGTGCCCATCCTCCAACGCCACCTTCAGCAGTTGCGACAGGTCCTGCTCCAGCCGCCAGGCCGCCTCCAGCGACGCCATCGCGGTCTTGTCGCCAAGTCCAGCCGCCTGCAGCGCCACCAGCGCCTCGCCGGTGTTCTGCGCCAGCGGACCTCCATCCGCCGCATGCACGAGTTGCAGGAACTGGGCGGCGAACTCGATATCGACAAGGCCGCCGGGCGTCAGCTTGAGGTCCCAGTCGCCCTTGCCGGGCCGCTCGTCCTCCATCAACTGGCGCATCTCCAGCACATCGACGGCGGTGTTCCTGCGATCGCGGGCGCGGCGCAGAGCCCCCGCGATCGCGCCCTCGGCCCGCGCCTGGAAGCCCGGCGACGAGGCCCAGACCACCCGCGCCCGCGTCAGGGCCAGCAGCTCCCAGGTCTCGGCCTCGCGGTCGTAATAGTCCTCGAAGGCCGCGAAGCTGACCGCCACAGGCCCCTTGGTCCCTGACGGTCGTAGCTTGAGATCCACCTCGTAGAGCGTGCCCTCGCCGGTCGGCGCCGACAAGGCCGAGGCCAGGCGCTGGGTGAAGCGTGCGTAGAAGCTTTCCGCGCCCCAGCCCTTGATCGCCGACATCTCGGCGGAACCGTCGGCCGCGTAGAGCGTCATCAGGTCGAGATCCGACTTGGCGGTCATCTCGCGCGACCCCGCCTTGCCCAAGGCCACCACCGCCACCTGGCCTAGGAAGGCCCCGCCCAACCGCTCGACTTCGCAGAGAGCCGCCGGGGCCAAGCCGCCCACGATCAGGTCGGCGAGGTCGGCGAAGGCCGCGCCGGCGTCGCGGGCGCCCGCCGTGCCGCTGATCACCCGCACCCCGATGCGGAAGGTCTGGTCGCGGAAAAAGCGCCGCGCGGCGTTCATCGCGCCTTCGAAATCGACGGGATCCCACGGCGGGTCGCGCGGCATTTCCATGGGACCGAAGAAGGCTGGGTCGAGCAGGGCGTCGAGAGCCGTCGGTCGTCGCGCCAGTGTCGAGGCCAGGCGGGGGGCGAAGGCCATGACCTCGACAATCAGCTCGAACAGCCGTGGTTGGGCCAGAAACAGCGACTGGATCTGCACGCCGGAGCTCAGCGACGCGAAGAAGTCGGCGAAGCGGTTGAAGGCGTCTTCCGGTGCGCCGGTCGCGTTGGCCGCGTCCAGCAGGCGCGGCGCCAGGCGGGTGAACAGCTCGCGGCCCCGTTCGGTGCGGGTGGCGGCGATGCGGCCGTGATGCCAGCCACGAATGGTGGCGGCCACGCGCTCGGGACGGGCGAACCCCATGCGCTTGAGGGTGGCCAGGGTCTCGGGGTCATCCTCGACGCCAGTGAACACCAGGCTGCCGAACCGCGACGACAGCTCTTCCTCGCCCTTGAACAGCGCGCCGTAGCGGCGGTTGACGCCCTTCAGCAGGTGCCCGACCACGGCGTCGAAGCTACGTAGATTGCCATGGCCCCATAGGGCCGCGACCCGCTTGCGATCGGTGTCGGACTCCGGAAGCTTGTGGGTCTGGTCGTCGGCCAGCATCTGCGCCCGGTGCTCCAGGGCGCGCAGGTCGCGATAGGCCTTGGTGAGATAGTCGCGGTCCTGGCGCGTCACGTGGCCCGCGTCCGACAGGGCGGCCAGGGCGTCGAGGGTGCGGGGGCTGCGTAGGTTCGCGTGCCGACCGCCGAGGATCAACTGCTGGGTCTGGACGAAGAACTCGATCTCGCGGATGCCGCCGCGCCCCAGCTTGAGGTCCGCGCCCTTGGCGGTCAGGCGGTCGTCGACCTTGTAGGCATGGATCTGACGCTTGATCGAATGGATGTCGGCGATGGCTGCGAAGTCGAGGTTCTTGCGCCAGATGAACGGCTGAAGTTCGGCCAGGAACGCCTCGCCGCGGGCGATGTCGCCGGCCGCGATCCGCGCCTTGATATGGGCCGCCCGCTCCCAGTTCTGGCCGACGCTCTCGTAGTACTCCAGCGCCGCGTCGATCGGCATGGCGGGCGGGGTCGAGGAGGGGTCGGGGCGCAGGCGCAGGTCGATGCGGAACACGTAGCCATCAGCGGTGCGCTCGGCCAGCATCCGGCCCAGGTGATGCGTCAGGCGCACGGCCACGCCCTGCGGCTCGACGCCCTGCGCGACCGGCAGGGCGTCGGGGTCGTAGAAGATCGAGAAGTCGATATCGCTGGAATAGTTGAGCTCGAAGGCCCCGTGCTTGCCCATGGCGATGCAAAACAGGCCGGGGATGGGGCCATCCTTGCCTTCACCGACATGGGTCAACGCGCCGCGCGCCACCTCCAGCCGCGCGGCCTGGGCCAGGCTGGCGTGCAGCGACGCGTCGGCGAAGCGGGTCAGGGCGGCGGTCACCGCGTCCAGGTCCCAGACCCCGCCCAGGTCGCACAGGGCCGTCAGCAGGTGAAGCTCGGCCTTCAGTTCGCGCAACACCCGCCGGGCGGTCTCGAAGTCTGGTTCGGCGGCCACGGTCTCGGCGGCGGCCAGGATCTGAGCGAGCCGCGCGTCGGGATCGCTGTCGAGGATCGCCGGCAGCCGCTGGCCGTCCCGCCGCGCCAGGCCAGCCAGATAGGGCGAGGCGGAAAACACCGGCGCCAGGGCCGGCCAGGCGGCCTCGACCAGGCGCATGGCCTCGCCGGCCTTCTTGCCAATCGCCTCGTGCCCCCGTTCGGCGGCCTTCGGATCGAGGATGGGGCCGCAGGGGGTGAGGCGTTCGAGCAGGCGGGTCATGCCGCGCACTGTGGCGTGAGGCGGCGCTCAGGTCGAGGTTCGCCGCTTGACAGCCCAGGTTACAGGCGTAATCGTTAGCGCTTGAGATGCGAGGCGCCATGAACATCACCCAGGCCGAGAGCCGCATCATGGACGCGCTGTGGTCCCGCCATCCGCTGACGGTGGACGAGATCATGGCGGAGGTCGCCGAGCCGCAGGGTTGGGGCGAGGCGACGGTCAAGACGCTGATCAACCGCCTGCTGAAGCGCAAGGCGATCCGCTCCGACCGCATCGAGGGCCGGGCCCGCTACGCCCCCGTCGTCCAGCGCGCTGACTATGTGCAGGCCGAGAGCCAGGGCCTGCTGAACCGGCTGTTCGACGGCCAGCTGACGCCGCTGGTGGCGCATTTCGCCCAGCATCGCGCGCTGTCGGCCGACGAGATCAAGCAATTGAAGACGCTGATCGCGGGTCTTGAAGATGGTGGCTGAACTCCTCGCCCTGATGCTGCTGCGCGCCCAGGTCGCCGCCATGGCGGCGGTGCTGCTGGTGCTGTTGCTGCGCGGCCCCGCCCGCAGCTGGATCGGCGCCCGCCTGGCTTACCGGCTATGGATCCTGGTCCCGGCGGCCGTCCTCGCCAGCCTGTTCCCCAGTCTGTCCGAGGCCTTGGAGGCCGGCGCGCCCGCGGCCCCGATGGGCGAGACCCACGCCATCACCGTCTTGGCCGCCTGGATGGTCGGCGCTCTGGTCGCCGCCGGGATCATCGTCCAGCAGGAGGTCGCCTTCCGGCGTCAGGCGCGCGCCGGTCAGGCCGGCCCCGCCGTGATGGGCGTGCTGTGGCCGCGCATTGTCTTGCCATGCGACTTCGCGGAGCGCTTCGACGCCGAGGCGCGGCGGATGGTCGACCTGCATGAACGCGCCCACATCCAGCGCGGCGACCCGCTGGCCAATCTGGCGATCGCCGTGGGCCTGGCGCTGGGCTGGTGCAATCCGCTGATCCACATCGGCGCGGTCTGCGCCCGGCTGGACCAGGAACTGGCCTGCGACGCCCAGGTGCTGAGCCTCCGGCCCACCCTGCGGAAGGTCTATGCCGAAGCCCTGGTCAAGGCGCACGCCGCCCGCACCGGCTCGCCCCTGGCCTGTTTCTGGGCGGCCCATCCCTTGCTGCTCCGGGTCAAGCTGCTGGCTCAGCCCGAGCCCAGCGAAGAGCGCCACGCGACCGGCGCGGTGTCGATCGTCGGCCTGGCCATACTGACGGCTCTGGTCGTCTGGAGCGTCACCCCGCGCGGACCCATGCCGCCACACTTCATCTGGCCCGGCGAGGTGATCGAGCACCAGGTCGACGGCATCAACCTGCCTGCGTTGCGCCGCTAATCACCCCGACGTTCCCGGCGTCGCGTCGGTTGACGTCTGGGATTACATCTGTAAGTTTATAAGACTACAGACGTAATCTTCCGGGTGGGCCATGACCTTCATTCTGCGGATGCCGGAGGCGCGGGGGCGCCGAGCCTGGCGCAAGCGCCGCTACGCGATGATCCACGAAGGCTCCGACGAAACGGGCTACTGCGCCACCCGCCAGGGTCGCGACCGCTGTTACGACGTGAAGATCCAGATGTGGGGCGGCTAGAGCATTTTTCGAGCGAAGTCGTTCCGGTTCGCGTGAAGAAAAATGCGTCAAAACAGAAGATTAGAGCTCACGGCCTGACGCATTCAGGTCGGGAAATGCTCCAGGATCCTACTCCACCCGTGGCAACACCAACGCCACCCGCAGGCCGGGGCCGGAGCCGTCATAGACGCCTGGCCCCTCGGCCAGTTCCAACCGTCCGCCATGCGAGACGGCCACGGCCTGGACCAGCGACAGACCTAGCCCCGCGCCGGGCTCGCTGCGGCTGTTCTCCAGGCGCACAAAGCGCTGGACGACACGGGCGCGGTCTTCCTCGGGCACGCCGGGCCCCGTGTCGGTGACCGAGAACTCCAGCTCGCCAGACGAGCGGCGACGGGCCCGCAGCATCACCGCGCCGCCTGCTGGTGTATATTTGATGGCGTTGTCGAGGATGTTGGCCAGGGCCTGGGCGATGAATTCGCGGTTGCCACGGATGTTCAGGGCGGGGGTGATCTCGGCCTTGAAGTCCAAACCCTTGTCCTCGCAGCTGGCCTCATACAGCTCGGCCATGTCGGAGGCCAGTTCGCTGGAGTCGAAGGTCTGCTGGTCGGGGGCGTCGCCGGCCGCCTGCAAGCGGGCGATGGCCAGCACGGCGTTGAAGGTCTTGAGCACGCCGTCGGCGTCGAGCAGGGCGGTCTCGAGGGCGGCCATCGCATCCCCCTTCCCGTTCTCGGCGTCGATCAGGGCCACTTCCATGCGGGCCCGCAGCCGGGTCAGGGGCGAGCGCAGGTCGTGGGCGATGGCGTCGCCGGCGTGGCGCAGCCCGCCCATCAGTCGCTCGATGCGGTCGAGCATGTCATTGAGGCCCACGGCCAGCTCGTCATACTCGTCGCGGGTGCCGCGCACCCCGGCCCGGGCGCGCAGGTCGCCGGACCGCACGGCGTTCACCACATCGACCAGGCCCTGCATGCTGCGCGAGACATTGCGGCTGATGATCACCCCGCCCGCCAGGCCCAGGATGATGACCAGCGCGCCGGCCCCCCACAGGGCTCGGACGATCTTCATCACATAACCTTCGGACTCCTGGACGTCGGCCCCGACGAACAGCGCCTCGCCGCCGCTTAGCCGCTCCTGCACCCCGCGCGCCGCGCGCCTGACCTCGGCGCCGTCGATGTCGGTCTCAGTGAGCTTGAAGCCCTCCCAGGTCGGGCCCTGGCCTTCGAAATCGTCGATCGGCGACTCCTCGATCGAGCCGGAGATTCGCTTGCCGTCCTTGTCGAGCAGCAGGTACAGGAACGGCCGCTCGCCGGTGGCGCGCTCGACGATGGTCTGGTTCAGGGCGTCGACCCCACCCACCCGGTAGGCGGCCTCCAGGCTCTCCATCTCGCGAGTGATTTCGGCGTCGGCGCGGCGGTTCACCTCGCCGGCCGTGGCGATGTAGATATAGCCGAGGAACGCGCTGGCGGCGGCCGCGAACAGGGCCAGGAACAGCAGGGTCAGCCGGAACGGCGTCGATCGGATCAGGCGCGGCAGACGCATGGGCTAGCTCTTCTTGCCGAGCAATGCCGCGACATCGCGGCGTGTGTCGACGATGCGGAGGACAAGAATACCCGCGTCATCGGGCAAGGGGTCGTAGACGACGAGCCATGGTGCGACGGTCAAGCCATGCGGATCGCCCCGAAAATCCCGCCGACGCCGCCCGAGACCTGGGCGTTTTGCCAAGCGCAGCAAGGCGGCGTCCAGTCGCATGATCACTGCCTCAGCGCGCGCCTCGCCGCTATCTTGGGCGATCCACGCATAGATGCGGTTGAAGTCCGCCTGAGCCTCGCGGGACTTTACGACCTTCGGCTCGCCCATTCAGCCCTGGCGACTTTTTCTGAACTCTCGTTTGGCCTCCGCGAGCATCTTTTCAAAATTCCACGGCTCGGAAAGCCCTTCGACGTGCTCGCGGCGCGCCCGGTCAAGCGACTCGTTGATCGCGTCGCGATTGCGCGCGATCCAAGCGTCCATCTCGGCCCCGGAAAGCTCAGGTCCGAAGTCGTCTTCATCGTCGGGAACGGGCTGGGTCAGCTTGTTCATGGCCCTCAGCCTACCACAGCCAAACCGCGCCGCCTACGGATCGAGGCGGTAGCCGGCGCCGCGGACGGTCTGGAGCATGGCCCGGTCGAAGCCCTTGTCGATCTTGCTGCGCAGCCGGGAGATGTGCACGTCGATGACATTGGTCTGCGGATCGAAGTGATATTCCCAGACCTTTTCCAGCAGCATGGTGCGGGTCACCGACTGGCCGGCGTGGCGCATCATGAATTCCAGCAGCTGGAACTCGCGAGGCTGGAGGTCGATCTCCTTGCCCTGGCGATGGACCGTCCGGTTGATCAAGTTCATCTCGAGCTCGCCCACCTTCAGGGTGGTGGCCACGGCGCCGGTCTCGCGACGGCGCGACAGGGCCTCGACGCGAGCGATCAGTTCGGCGAAGGCGTAGGGCTTGACCAGATAGTCGTCGGCGCCGGCCTTCAGGCCGATCACGCGGTCGCCGACCTCGCCCAAGGCCGACAGGAACAACACCGGGGTGTTGTCACCCTCGCGGCGCAGGGTAGAGACAACCTCGACCCCGTCTTTCTTGGGCATCATGCGATCGACGATCATCACGTCGAAGCCGCCCTTGCCGGCCTCGGTCAGGCCGGCCTCGCCATCGGGGGCGTGAACGCATTGATGGCCGGCCTCGGTCAGGCCGTGGCTCATGGCGCCGGCCGCTTCGAGATCGTCTTCGATGATCAGAATACGCATTTCAGGCCCCTGGATGCACGCCCTGGCACACGACGGGGGCGTCACCGAATCGGTGACGCCCCCGTCGTGTTCGTCGTCACGGCATGGATGGTGACGTGATCCGCGCGCGGGGGAAAGCCCCCGCGCGACGGTGTTCCGCGCCGAGCCCTACGGCGCGATCTTCAGCGGCACGATCGTCGGACGACCGGCGCGGACGATGCGAAGATTGACGCTGGGGCGCTGCAGCTTCTTGGCCGCCTCGACCGCCGCCGAAACCTGCGACGCGCTGGCGACAGGATCGCCATTGACGCTGGTCAGGACGTCGCCCTTGCGCAGGCCCTTCTCGCCAGCGTCGGAGTTGACCTTGACGCCATCGATCAGCACGCCCTTGACGGCGGGGTCGATGCTGTAGGTGCGACGGGCCGCGTCATCGATCGGCGCCAGGCTCATGCCCAGGGCTTCGGACTTCTGGGTCTGCGGCTTGGTCGGGGTTTCGCCACCGTTCTGGTCGGTGTTGTCGCCATCGACCGCCAGTTCCTTCTCGGTCGGCCGGACGCCCGACTTGATCTCGACCGTGCGGGGCTTGCCGCCGCGCAGGACCGACAGCTTCAGGGTGTCGCCCGGACGGCCCTTGGCCACTTCGCGAGTCAATTCCGAGCCGCTCTTGATCGCCACGCCGTTGACGGCGGTAATCACGTCCTCGGGCATCAGCCCGCCCTTCTGGGCCGGGCCACCCGCCACCAGGTCGGCGACGATGGCGCCCTTGACGTCCGACAGGCCCTGGGCCTCGGCCATTTCGGTGGTGAAGGGCTGGATCTGGGCGCCGATATAGCCGCGCACGACCTTGCCGCCAGCGATCAGCTGCTTGGCGGTGTTCTCGGCCACGTCGGCCGGGATGGCGAAGCCGATGCCCACCGAGCCGCCGGTTGGCGAGAAGATCGCAGTGTTGACCCCGATCACCCGACCATAGACGTCAAACGACGGACCGCCGGAGTTGCCGCGGTTGATGGGAGCGTCGATCTGGATGTAGTCGACGAAGGTCGACGAGCTGTCGCCCAAGTCGCGATTATAGGCCGAGATGATGCCGGCCGTGGCGGTGCCGCCCAGGCCGAACGGGTTGCCGATGGTAATCACCCAGTCGCCGACCCGCGGCTTGGCCTGGTTCTCGAAATTCACAAAGGGGAAGGCCGCGCCCTTGGCCTTGGGATCAACCACCTTGAGGACCGCCAGATCGGTGCCCTCGTCGCGACCGACGATGGTGGCCTTCAGCTCGCGGCCGTCCTTGAGCACAACATTGATGCCGTCATCATCGGCGTCGGCGACGACGTGGTTGTTGGTGACCAGATAACCGTCGGCCGAGATGAAGAAGCCCGAACCCGACGACTGCTGCTTGGGACCGGGGGCGGCTTCCTCGCCGTCCTCGGGCTTCTGGCCGCGCGGCACGATGTCGAAGCCTTCCAGGCCTGGGATGCGCAGCTTCGGCGCGGCGGCGGCCTTGGACGTCACGTCGATCTGCACTACGGCGGGCGAGACCTGTTCGAAAATGTCGGCAAACGACAGCGGCGCGCCGGGCGGCGGAGCGAACATCGCGGGCGGAGCACCCGCGGCGGCCACGGCGGCGCCAGAGGTGCGGATCACCTGCGGCGCCGCGTCGGCGCTCGCCGGACCCATGCGCATGCCGACACCGACCAAGGCCGCGCAGGCCACGCCCGCGCCAGCCACCGCGCCGACAAAGAAACCAGACTTCCTAGCAGCCATCTTACGTCTTTCCTCACCCACGGCGCACTGCGCCGGGTCCTTGGCCTGAGAACCTAGTTGCGCTAGCGAAAGGCGCAATGGTCTTCAACTGATCTTTGCGCCACGCTGACGATGGTCTTGCGGCGTCTTCGCGGCGCAATCGTGTCATTCATCCTTCAACAACGCCTGAACACGAGCCTCTTCGCCTTCGGAAAGCTGTTCAACGTCCTCGCCGGGCGCTCCGGGTGTGGCCCGTCGCCTCAGAAGCACGATCATCAACCCGCCGCCCAAAACCAGGGCGACCCAAGGCGTGGCCCAGAGCACGGCGTTGCTCGGCGAGAACGGCGGCTTGAGCAACACGAACTCGCCATAGCGCGCGACCAGAAACGTGCGAATCTGCCGGTCGCTGCGGCCCTGCTTCACTTGGTCGCGGATCACGCCGCGCAGGTCGCCAGCCAGGTCGGCTTGGGAGTCGTCGATCGACTCGTTCTGACAAACCAGGCAGCGCACCTCGCGAAACAGGTCGCGGGCCCTGGATTCCTGCACGGGATCAGGCAGACGCTCGGCGGGATCGGCGGCCGCGCCCGCCATGCAGGCGATGGCCATCAGCGCCACGAGCACACCCCTTCTCTTCTCCCCTTGCGGGAGAAGGAAGGAGGAGGCGATCTTCAAGCCGCCGTCTCCGACTTGCGCGCCACGCCGAACCGCAGCCGGCGGTCCGACAGCGAGATCAGGCCGCCCAGGGCCATGATCAACGGGCCCAGGAAGATCAGCCGAACCCACGGATTGACGAAGGCGCGGACCAGCCAGGCGGGCTGGCCGTTCGCGCCCGCTCGGCGCTCGCCCAGCACCACATAAAGATCGTCCAGCACCCGTGGACAGATGGCCACTTCGGAGGTCGTCTGGCGGCCGGTCGGATAGAAGCGGCGCTCGGGCTGGGCCGTGCAGATCGGAGCGCCGCCGCGGGTGATCTTCACGATCCCCCGCTCGGCGATGTAGTTGGCGCCCTCGACCGCGCCGACGTCGGTCAGGGCCAGCTCATAGGCGCCCAGCTTCAACTGGCCGCCGACGCTCACGGCTTGAGCGGCCTCGACGCGCCAGGTGGTCTCGAACGACGCGCCCAGCACGAACAGGCCAAGGCCGGCATGGGCCAGGGTCATGCCCCAGGCGCCGCGCGGCAGGCCCACGGTCCGGCGCCGGACCTCGGCCCAGGGCGCACGGAAAGCCCGCACCCGCTCGGCCAGCTCCAGCACCGCGCCGGCCACCAGCCAGACCCCCAGGGCCAGGCCCGCGCTCGCCAGGGCATGGCGCGGCGCGATCACGGCGAAGGCCACCAGGCCCAGGATCGCGGCGCAGGCCAGGGCCAGCCACAGGCGGCGCATCACCAGCCGGGCGTCGCCGCGCTTCCAGGCCAGCAGCGGTCCGGCCGGCAGGATGGCCATGGCCAGCACCATCAAGGGAACAAAGGTCAGGTTGAACCAAGGCGGGCCGACCGACACCGCTTCGCCGTCCATGGCCTCGCGGATCAGGGGATAGAGCGTGCCAAGCAATACCGTCGCCGTGGCGGTCGACAGGATGATGTTGTTGACGACGATCGCGCTCTCGCGGCTCACCGGGGCGAACAACCCGCCGCTGTTCAGGCTGGGGGCGCGCAGGGCGAACAGCAGGAAGCCACTCCCGGCCGCGATCCCCATGATGGTCAATAGCAGGATGCCCCGCGCCGGATCGACGGCGAAGGCGTGGACGCTGGTCAGCACGCCCGAGCGCACCAGGAAGGCGCCAAGCATCGAGAAGGTGAAGGCAGCCAGCCCCAGGAACACGGTCCAGCCCGGCAGGGCGCCGCGCTTTTCCAGCACCACCGCCGAGTGCAGCAGCGCCGTGCCGATCAGCCACGGCATGAAGCTGGCGTTCTCGACTGGATCCCAGAACCACCAGCCGCCCCAGCCCAGTTCGTAATAGGCCCAGAAGGCGCCGAGCGTGATGCCGACGGTCAGGAAGCTCCAGGCCGCCAGGGTCCAGGGCCGCACCCAGCGGGCCCAGGCCGCATCGACCCGGCCCTCGATCAGGGCGGCCATCGAGAACGAAAACACCACCGAGAAGCCGACATAGCCGCAGTAGAGAAACGGCGGATGGAAGGCCAGCGCCGGGTCCTGCAGCAGCGGATTGAGCGACGCCCCCTCGACCGGAACGTTGATCAGCCGGGTCATCGGGTTGGAAGCAAAGACGGTGTAGGCCAGGAATAGCACGCCCAGCGCGCCCTGCGTCGCCACCGCATAGGCCCGCAGGCGCGGCGGCAGGGCGGCGCCGAAGGCCGCCATGGCCGCGCCAAAGCCCGTCAGCACCAGGCACCACAGCAGCATCGAGCCCTCGTGGCTGCCCCAGGCGCCAGCCACCTTGTAGAGCATGGGCTTGGCGGTGTGGGAGTTGGCCGCGACGTTGGCCACGGAGAAGTCCGACACCACGAAGGCATGGACCAGGGCCAGGAAGGTCAGGCCTGTGCACAGGAAGGCGCCCAGGGCCGCGCCCTGCCCCGCCCCGGTCAGGACCGACATCCGCCGCGCCCCGCCCACCGCCGACAGCCCCATCTGCAGGGCCGACAGCACCAGGGCCAGGATCAGGGCGTAGGCGCCGAACTCGGTAATCATGCCAAACCTTCCCTTCTCCCCTGGCGGGAGAAGGTGTCGCGAAGCGACGGATGAGGGGTTGAAGGCGAGGTCAGCCGCGCACGGCGGACAGGTCGGCGCGACCCCTCATCCGTCGGCCCCGGATCAAGCCTGGGGCCGCCACCTTCTCCCGCAAGGGGGGAAGGAAATTTAAGCGTTACGCTCACGAGGCGGGCTTCCCTGTTGAGTAGGACGGCGTTTGGCCATCCCCTCGCCACTCGCCCTGTTCCTTCAGCGCCTTGGACACTTCACGCGGCATGTAGCGCTCGTCGTGCTTGGCCAGCACCTGCTTGGCGACGAAGACACCGGTCTCGTCGAAGGCGCCCGAAGCGACGATCCCCTGGCCCTCGCGGAACAGGTCGGGCAGGTCGCCCTGGTAGCGCACGAGATTGGTGGCGCGCTGGTCGGCGACCACGAACTCCACCAGGCCGTCGGGGTGCTTGACCACGCTGCCCTTCTCCACCAGCCCGCCTAGCTGCACCTTGCGGCCGGCCGGCACATGGGCGGCGGCGGCCTGGGCGGGGGTGTAGAACAGCGAGATGGCGTCGCGCATGCCCCACAGGGCCAGGCCGACGGCCAGGGCGACCACCGGGGCGGCGACCGCCAGGACGGTCAGGCGGCGGCGCGCCTTGCGGGATTTGGGCAGGAAACTCATGATGTCGTATCCGCCTTGGGGGCCTGGGCGGCCTGACGCAGCGCGGCCAACACCTTGGGCTGGCCGGCGAAGCGGGCCTGGGCCTGGGCCAGGGCGGCGTCGCGCTTGGTGGTGTCGCCCAGCACGGCATAGGCCCTCACCAGCTTGACCCAGCCATCGGCGTCGTCGGGATTGGCCTGGAGCTTGGCCGCGAGGCTGGCGACCATGCCCTGGATGAAGCCATCGACGCCCGAGCCGTCGCCGGCCGGCGCGGCGGCTTGCCCCTGAGGGGCCGTCGGTTCTGGCAGCAGCCCGCCGCGCGCCTGGGTCTGGACGATCTCCTCGGCGAAACCCGCGCGACGCGGGTCGTCGGACGGCATGGCGGCGAGCACCGCCCTCCAGTCGGCCAGGCCGCCGGCCAGGTCGCCTTCGGCGATGCGGGCCTTGGCGAGGTTGTAGCGGGCGATGACATTGGCCGGGTCACGCTTCAGCGCCTCGGCGAAGGCCCGCTTGGCGTCGGTTCCGATCTCGCCCTTGGCTTCGGCGATGAACATCTCGCCCAGACCCACCCACAGATCGACCCGGTCGGGCGCCAGCGAGACGGCGCGCCGCAGGGCCTGGGCCGCGCCAGTCGGGTCGCCGGCCTGCAGACGGGTGAGGGCCAGCAGCCTGAACAGTTCAGGATCATTGGGCTTGGCCTTGGCTGTTTCCTGCAACACCGCCGCGATTTGGTCGGGGCTCAGTTGCGAGAGCTCGGTGTTGCGCCACTGCGCCACCCGCTTGAGGTAGGGCTGGTCGCCCAGGCCAGGCGCGGCGACGGCGCCGTAGACGCCCAGCGCGATCAGCGGGGCCAGGGCGGCGAAGGCCAGGATCAGCGGCCGGGTCTTGGGATCGGCGACGGGCCAGGCCTGTTGCTGGTCGGCGGCGGCGATCAACCGGCGGCCGGCCTCGGCGCGGGCCGTCTTCAACTCGCCGTCGGCCAGCAGGCCGCGGTCGGCCAGGTCGTCGATCTCGGAAACCTGTCGGCGATGCACGGCCAGGCTGGCGTCGTCGCCCGCCCCCAGCGAGGCCTGCGCGGCGCCGCGCAGCACCAAGGCGGCGACGACGGCCGACAATCCCGCCGCAGCGATCCAGAAAGCGATCATGCGCGCGTGTTAAAGGGGAATGGCGACGGCCGTTAGCGAAAAAATCGCGTAAGGATCAGGCCGCCTGGGCCACGGCGGCGGCGGCGCGGCGGCGGACGATCTCGGCGGTCTTCTCGTCGCGGCTATAGGCGATGAGGCCGGCCGCCAGGTCGAGATAGCGCTGGGCCAGGGCCCGATCACCGCCCTCGCCGGTTCGGACCACATAGAGGATGTCCTCGATATACTGGTCGAGACGCGTGTTGAGCTTTTCCAGCACCTTGGCCCGGCTGGCGCCATAGCCGCTCTGGGCGGCGCAGGACCGGACGTCGGCGACGAAGGCCAGCACTGCGGTCACGCGGCTGACCAAGCGCTCGTCGGGCTCGGCGGTCAGCGCCGGAATGCCCTTGCCATTCTTGCCGCCGAGGATCGAGATCGGCCGCAGCGGCAGGGCCGCCAGCAGTTCCTTCTCGGCGGCGTTCATGCGGCTTTCGACGGTCTGGGCGACGCCCTGCTTGTACTTACCGATCCGCCTGCCCCAGGGACCGTCCTTGTTCAGATCGACAGACTGTTCGAACTCGGTGATCTGCGCCGCGACCCTCTGTGCGGCCAGCGCCGCCTTGCGGCCCTCGGCTTCGCCCCGGTCGGCGTCGAAGGTCCGAATGAAGTCGATGTTCTTCTCGATGTCGGTCAGCACCCGCTCGCCGAACACCCCGACCTCGGACGAGGCCCAGAACTTGTCGGTGGGCCGCTCCATCACCGCCGAGATCACCCGCAGGATCCGGAAATCGTCGGGCAGGTGCGCCGCGAGGATTTCGAACAACAGCGGTCCGGCGTCGTCGCGGATCTCGCAGGCGTCGTTATAGGCCAGGCGCGCGGACGAGGCGCGCTCCTCGCTCATCTTGCTGATCCATTCCGACAGCTTGGGCAGGGCGGCGCGAACGATGGCCGACAGCTCCAGGCACGCGGCCAACTCGTCGATGTCGCAGATCTGGCCCAGGGCCACGAAGCCCGGCGCGGTCTGGGCGCGCACGCCCCGGGCGGCGATCTCGCACAGTTCGTTGAACACCTCGGGCGGACCCTGTTCGAGGTCCCAGGGATTGCAGCGCGCCGCGGCCTCCTCGATCTTGCGCGGCGAGTCGATCTTCAAGGCCTCCCACAACAGGGAGAGCACGCGGGGCGGGAAAGAGGTCTGTTCGCTGTCGCGCGCGGCGCACAGCGGCACGATCGGGGCCAGGACGCTGTTGCGAATATAGCGGGCGGCGGTCTCGTCCTCGACCAACCGACGCACCGACGCCAGGGCGCCTTGCCCTCCGGCCGGACCGGACAAGGCAAGCTCCAGGCTGCGCAGAGCGGCGTCGGGGGCGGTTTCCACCAGCTTCCGAACCATCAGCAACTTGTTGGCGACGACCCCGGCCATAACTCCCCGCAAAAGCAGCCCACTGGGGCCCGCGTCAACCATGTCGTCAACGAGGTTAAGACTTTCCGAAACCATAAGTTTTTGCTGTTCGAGCCACAGCGTCGAAAGGTCGCTGGATGGCGGAAACCGGTGTCTTGCGATGTGCGGTTGAGAGGTGCGCGATGTGAGGTTGTGGGGCTCGCCTGATCTCTTCTCACCCGTAAGGCGGGGGCGGTGGCGCGATGCTGACTCGGCAGCAATGGGACGGTCGGTGATGCGCTATGCCGCGAGCGAAGTGTTCGCTGATCCAACGGGCGTCGCCGATGGAATCTGGGACCGCCCCCCCGTCACTTCGCCTATCGGCGCCGCGCCACCTCCCCCGTTTCACGGGTGAGGAAAGAGGTTCACCCCTCCGAGCGCGGCAGCACCAGGGTCACCCGTAGCCCGCCCAGCGGCGAGGCCGAGAGGGTCACCGAGCCGCCATAGGCCCGCGCCAGTTCGTCGACGATCGACAGACCCAGGCCCGAGCCTGGCGTATGCTCGTCCATGCGTTGGCCGCGCTTGAGGGCGTCGATCCAGCGGTCGGGGGGCAGACCGGGGCCGTCGTCATCGACGGTCAGGGTCAACTGCTCGGGCGAGCTGGCCACGGCCTCGGCCCGCACCTTGGCCTTGCACCACTTGCAGGCGTTTTCCATGACATTGCCGGCCAGTTCCATGAAGTCCTGACGCTCGCCCTGGAAGGCCAGGTCGTCGGGGCAGCGCCAGTCGATCTCGACGCCCCGCCCCCCTGGCTTGTCCTGGAAGATCCGCTCCAGAGTGGCAGCCAGCTCGTCCATGATCGGCTCGACGGGCGTGCGTTCGCCCGAGGTCTGGGAGCGCGCGGCGGCGCGGGCCCGGCGCAGGTGATGATCGACCTGCTCGCGCATGGTGGCGGCTTGGCGCTCGACCACCTCGGCCAGGCTGCCAGGCTGCTGGCTGGCCTCGGTCAGCATCACCGACAGCGGGGTCTTCAGGGCGTGGGCCAGGTTGCCGACATGGGTGCGCTGGCGCTCGACGACTTCCTGGTTATGGGTCAGCAGGGCGTTTAGCTCCCCGGCCAGCGGCGCCAGTTCCTCAGGATAGACGCCCTCCAGCCGCTCGGCCTTGCCACGGCGCACGGCGCCCACCTCGCGGCGCAGGCGAAACAGCGGCAACAGACCGACGCGCACCTGCACCACCACCGCCGACACCAGGCCCGCGCCCAGCAGGATCAACGCGATGGCTGTGTTGCGGGCGAAGATGTCGGCGTCACGGTCGATCGGGGCCCGATCCTCGGCGGCGATGAACACCACGGGGCGAGGATAGCCCGGCAGGCGGGTCAGGATGGCGGCGGCTCGCAGCCGCGCGTTCTGCGGTCCCATCAGGTCGAAGAACAGGGTTTTGCCCGGCGCGGCGGCCAGCCGCTCGGCCTGGGCGCCGGGGATGGTCAGCGAGCTGTCGAACAGCGACCGCGACTGGTCGATTATTCGCAGGCCCTGTGGCCGCATTTCCAGGATCTGCCAATAGCGGCCGGAATAGACCCGGGTGGCGCGAATGTCGGTCAGGAACGGCGCCTTGACCACGCCGTCCTCGACGCTGGAGCTGGCATAGAGATCGTCGGTCAGCACCGTCAGGGCGGAATCGAAGCGGCGGATGGCCGAGTCGCGGAACTGGGCGGTCAGGAAAACGCCCGCCACCAGCAGCACGACCAGGTTCCATACCCCGGCCAGCAGCACCAGCCGACGGACGAGCGAGTGCTTGCTGAGGTCCCACATGGCTAGCGCAAGCCCGTTGAAGGGACGATGAGGGGCTCGGGACGCTTTTCCGTTTCGCTCACCTCGCCCCCCTTTTTCCATTCATCCCGACGAAAGTCGGGACTCAAGCCGAACCTCGCGGTTTCGCTCTGATCCAACACCCCGCCTCAGCGTGAGTCCCGACTTTCGTCGGGATGAGCGGAGATTTGGGCCGGGCCAAAACGAATTGGCGAAGGCTCTAACCCTCTGTCGTCTCGCCTTCCAGCGGCGTCAGGCGATAGCCCAGGCCGCGCACGGTCTCGATCCGGTCGCTGCCCAGCTTCTTGCGCAGCCGGCCAATGAACACTTCGATCGTGTTGCTGTCGCGGTCGAAGTCCTGGTCGTACAGGTGCTCGACCAGCTCGGTGCGGCCGATCACCCGGCCTTGGTGCATGATCATGTAGTGCAGCAGGCGGTATTCCAGCGAGGTCAGGCGCAAGGGTTCGCCATTGACGCTGGCTCGGGCGGCGCGCGGGTCCAGGCGCAGGCCGCCGCACGACAGGCTGGGCGAGGCGTGGCCGGCCGAGCGGCGCAGCAGGGCGCGCAGGCGGGCCAGCAGTTCTTCGGTATGGAACGGCTTGGTCAGGTAGTCGTCGGCGCCGGCGTCGAAGCCCGCGACCTTCTCGTTCCACGAACCCCGCGCGGTGAGGATCAGCACCGGCGTGGCCACGCCGCCGCGCCGCCAGCGCTCCAGCACCGACACGCCGTCCACCTTGGGCAAACCGAGATCGAGGATGACCGCGTCATAGGGCTCGGTTTCGCCCAGGAACTGGGCTTCCTCACCGTCCGGCGCCTGATCGACGGCGTAGCCCGCGTCCCCAAGGGCCAGCTTCAGCTGGCGCGACAGGTCGGGATCGTCTTCGACAAGCAGGATGCGCATGGAACAGGAAACCTTAGTTGGCGCTGAGGATCTGGCCGGTCCGCGCGTCGACGATGAAGTCGATGCGGCGGCCGTCGGTGGTGGCCCAGCGGACGCGATAGTTGGAGCCTTCGAGGCCGGCGTCGAGCACGCGGCCCGGCGTGCGGCGACCGATCTGCTCGATCACCCGGCCCAGTGGCACCAGCTGGCCCGACTGAACGCCGCCCCGCGCCTGATCCTGCCGGGCGCGCCAGTCAGCGCCCAGCGAGTCCGGCCCGCGCTGCGCCGACGCCACGCCCGGCAGGGCGGAGGCGGCCAGCAGGGCGGCGAAAAGGATGTTGATCGGCTTCATGGGCTCGGTTTTAGAGCCTCGCGGCTGAATAGAGGCTGAACACGGCCGTTATGGACGGGTCGCGTCGTTCTGTCACGGCCGGACAGGCGCCAAGCCCTTCGCGTCCAGGGGCTGTCTCTCGCGCCGCCGAGCCGCTTGTCACGAAAACTGGGCCATTCTAGAGTGCAATCTTCGCGCGTAAAATCGCGGAGAGCTCGGCAAGGTTTTCTGGGGAGGGAGCGATGCGACTGGTCATGACATCCTGGCGCGTGGCTGTGGCCGCCGTCGTCCTGGGCGCCTTTCTGGCCGGCGCCGCCCACGCCCGGGCTGCCCCGCCGCCCGTCGCCCCGCCCGTCGCCCTGCCCTTCGCCCCGGCCCTCTCGGATACGGCCACGCCGCCAGCGTCACCCGCCAATTTGACGTTCAGTCAATTCTCGGGCGCGATCGTCGGGGTTGGCCTCAAGGCGCTGCCGGGCCCGGACGGCAAGCTTGTCCCCGCCAAGGCCGCCAATTTCGATTCGATCCGGTTCCAGCCCGACGGCGGCTATCCGGCCTTCGATATGCTGGTGGTCAATCAGGCGGACAAGCAGGCGCTGCGGCTAGGGGCCAACAAGCGGATCATCCCGCCCAGGCCTGGCAGGGCCGACCTCGTCTGGATCGATGTCGATGATCCGGTGACCGCGACCAAGGTCATGAAGATCACCGGGATCGCGCGACCGGTCGACCCGTGGATGGTCGGCTGGACCGTCTGCGGCGTGACGGCGGCCCTGCTGTCGGTCGCCTTCCTGGCCTCGGGCGGCAAGCCGCTGCGGTTCATCACCGGCCACGACGGACGGCTGAGCAACTCGCAGTTCCAGCTGGCGCTGTGGTTTGGCGTCGTCGCCATCGCCTACGGTTCGATGCTGGTGCTGCGCGTCCTGCTGCTGGGGGCCGAGTTCATCAGCGGGATCGGCCTGACCGTGAATGTGCTGGCCTTGACGGGACTGAGCGCCGTCACCTTCGGCGGCGCGAAACTCGTCGCCACCCAAAAGCAGAACGCCGCCAGCGACACGGCCAATGCCGACGCCCAGACCGCCGCGGTCACCGCCAAGACGGCCGCCGACGCCGCCAACAGCTCGACCGCCGCCGTGGCCAATCTTGACGCCGGCGATCCGGCCGTGGCCGGCGCGACCCTGAGCGCCACGACCGCCGTGCAGGTGGCCACCGTCGCCGCGACCTCGGCGGCGCTGCTGGCGAACAGGGCGGCCAACACCCCCGCGGCCAAGGACATGCCCGCTGCGACGGCCGGAACGGTCAAGGCCAGGCTCCTCGACCTTTTCAAGAACGGCGAGGGCGAGACCGACCTGGGCGACTTCCAGATGATCCTGATCAGCGTGGTGGCGGCCGGCATCTTCGCGGTGTCCAGCATCCACGTGATGCTGCTGCTCGACATCGCCAAGGACATCTTGCTGCCCGACGTCGATTCCGCCCTGCTGGCCATCTTCGGCCTGGGTCAGGGGGCGTATCTGGTGAAGAAGGCCGTGCTGCCGGCCGGGAAAGGCTAGGCCGAAAGCGCCTACCGCCGCTTCGGCGCGTAGGGCCTCTGGGTCCGCCAGGTCTCGGCGAACTGCTCCAGTTCGGCGTCCGGCGTTTCCGGCAAGGTCACCACCAGCCGCGCGAACAGGTCGCCGCGCTTGCCCTTGCCGTCGGAGAGGCCCCGGCCCTTGAGCCGCAGCTTGGCGCCCGTGTTGGAGCCCTTGGGGATCGACAGGGTGACCGGGCCGTCGGGCGTCGGGGCCTCGACCTTGCCGCCCAGCACCGCGTCAGGCACCGAGATCGGCAGGTCCATGACCAGGGTGTCGGCCTCGCGGCGATAGATCGGGTGCGGCTTGATGGCCAGCTCGATCAGCGCGTCGCCCTGTCCGCCTCGGCCGGGGCTGCCCTGACCCTTCAGGCGCAGGGTCTGGCCCTCCTGGGCGCCAACCGGAATGGTCACGTCGATGGTCCGGCCGTCGGAGAAGGCCACCCGCTTCTTGCCGCCCTTGATCGCCTCTTCCAGGTCGATGTCGAGACGAGCGCGCACGTCGGCGCCCTTGGGCGAGAAACCGCCGCCGAAACTGCCGGCGCCGGCGCCAGCGCCGCGATTACGGCCCAGGATGTCGCCGAACAGGTCGTTGAGGTCGATCTCCGGGCCGTCGCCGCCGCCCGCCCCTGGGCGACCTCGATTGAAGCCGCCGCCGAACGGCGAGCCCGCCCCGCCAAAGCCGCCGCGCGCGGTCTCGCGACCATCGACGTCGATCTCGCCGGCGTCGAATTTCTTGCGCTTGTCGACGTCGCCGATGATGTCGAAGGCGGCCGTGACCTGCTTGAAGCGCTCCTCCGACTTCTTGTCGCCCGGATTGGTGTCCGGATGGTGCGCCTTGGCCAGCTTGTGGAACGCCTTGCGGATCTCGGCCGCAGTGGCGGTGCGGGAAACGCCAAGTTCCGTATAGGGGTCGCGCGCCAAGGAGGCTCCTCACTTCGAAAGACCGGGGACGCCTCAATTAGGCCGTTTGCCGCCGCGCGCAAGCGTTATGTTGCATTAATATCACAGCAACACTCTGCTTGACGCGCCCCAGCCGAACAGGGCCGAGCCTTGGGCGATCCTGACAGCCACCAGGCCGGTCGGTCCAGCGGGGAAGTCGGCGGCCCGCTGAGCGGCGGTGTAGGTGAAGGCAGACGCGGCGGTCTCGACGGTGCGGACCACCATTTCGCCGTCGAGGATCTCGACCCGCCAGGCCTCGCGCTCCTCGCCCAGCGGGACCTCGGCCTCCCAGCCGTCGCCGGCCACGCGGGTGCGACGAATCCAGCTGACCAGCGAGTCGACGCTCGCATTGCGGACCTTCAGGCGGACCGGCGACCACGGCCGGTTCGAGAGGCCGCGCCAGGTGGCGACGACCTCGGTCATCGCCGGTCCCGAGGCCGGGCCGCCGGCTGGGGCCGCGCGCCAGACCAACGGCAAGCCGCGCTCCGACGACGACAGGTCGGCCCGCGCCAGGGCGGCGTCCAGTACGACGACCGCCGCACCGGCGGGATTGATCGCCGCCATGGCCGACTCGCTGCCGCCCTGGCCGCGCAGCAGGCCAGACAGGGTCCAGCGATCATCGCCAACCGCCTGGGCGTCGAGGAACTGGATCACCTCCCATTCCCCGCCCGCGCCGCGCACGGCGATGGCGTTGGCGCCCGCCAGCACGGCCGAGCGATCGCGGCCCTGAGGCGCGGCGCCCTCCACCCGGACAGTCAGCCGGTTGGCGCGGTCGAAGCGGTGCAGGGGGCCGGCCGGCAGGTCCGACAGGGTGACTCCGACCGTGGCGGGCACGGCGGCGCTGGCCCGCGCCCGCAGGGACGCCAGCCCGGCGCCGGCATGGATGTCGAAGGCCCGCCAAGGCGCGGCGGCCACCGCCACCAGCGGCCGGTCGTCATCCTGTCCGGGGAGGTCCAGTATGTGCAGCATCGGCGGCCCCGACGTCTCGCGCGGCGGCGCAGGCGACCAGTCGAGGTCGCCGTCCAGGGCGACGGGTGGGGCCGTGGGCAGAAGTCGCACACGGGGATGCTCGTCGAGATCGACCCGCGCCACGCGCCAGGTCACGCCGTCCAAGGCCAGGCGGTCGCCGGGCTCCAGGCGCAGGGCGGCCAGGGGCGACAGGTGGACGGTCGCGTCGCGCGGATCGGTGGCCGCCAGGCGACGCCGGGCCACGGCGCGGGCCTCGGCGGCGCTCAACACCAGCGGGACGTCGAGATCGGCGTTGCCCTCCCCCACCTCGCGGCGGACGATCACCGAGCCGGTCTGGTAGTCGCGAGCGGCGTCGATGAAGCGCAGGCGCAGGGCCCGCACCGGGGCGGCCAGGGCGCGGCCCGTCGCGGTCGGCGCCTCGCGATCCTCGGGCCAGGCCAGGTCGTCGTCGCCCAGCGTCAAGGCCGGCGGGCCGCAACGGCCGGCCAGGACAACGCCGTCCTGCCGCTCGACGGCGTCCAGCGCGAAGGCCCCCAGCAGCGGCGCCAGGGCGTCGCGCAGCCGCATGGGCCGGTCGACCACGTAGCCGATCACGCTGCCGCCGGCCTCACCCGGATCGAGCGTCACCCCCGCCCGGTCAGCCAGGGCGGCGATCAATTCGGGCAGCGGCGCAATCCCGGCCCGGCCGTTCAGCCAGTGGCCCAGCGTCCAGTTGGGCCCGTCGGCCCAGACGCCCGCCCGGGCGGGGAAGTCGGGGAAGGGCCGCGCGTCCCAGCACCAGGCCGCCGCGCGGTCGATCATCGGCCCGCCATAGACCGGCGACATGGGATTGGCGGCCGGGTCGCTTACATGGGCCAGCACCGCCTCCAGCGCCCGGCGCTGGCCGACCTCGTCACGCGTTCCATCCGAGAACGGCGGCAGGGCGCTCTCGGCGCTCTTGGCGTCAACGAACAGGTTGGGCGCGTTGGCGCCCTTGTCGACCGCGCCGCAGCCGAACTCCACCAGCCGCAACGGCTTGGACTTGGGGACCCAGGCCGTGGGACTGGCCGCCCGGACGCCGCCGGGGCGGTTGAAGTGCTGGTGGCTCCACCAGGCCTGCAGGTCCTTGGGTCGGTAGACCCAGGGCTCGCCATAGGCGCCGTCGCTGATTGGCGTTCGCGTCTGGACCAGGCGCGCGGCGTCGCTCGCGTAAAACCAGTCAAAGCCCTCGCCGCCCGCCAGGCTTTGTCTCAGATAGGCGAGGTCGTGCGGCCCCTTGTGGCCGGCGACCGCGTCGAGATGAGCCTCGCCGTCGCGCCAGTCGGCCAGGGGCGGGTAGAAATCGACGCCGACGAAATCGATATTGCCGTCGCTCCACAAGGGATCGAGATGGAAATGCAGGTCGCCGCTGCCGTCGCCGGGCCGGTGGCCGAAATACTCGCTCCAGTCGGCGGCATAGCCGAGCTTCGCGGCTGGTCCGAGCAGGGTGCGCACCTGCCCCGCCAGCGCCTTCAGGGCGCTCACGGCTGGATAGGACGAGATCCCGTCGCGCACCGTGGTCAGACCGCGCAGCTCGGAACCCAGGATGAAGCCGTCCACCCCGCCCGCCAGTTGGGCCAGCTTGGCGTAGTGGAGCAGCATCCGCCTCAGACCCCAGTCTCCGACCGGGCCACTATAGGCCGGAAGACCTTCGGCCGCCCCGAACTGGGCCGCCGTGGCCGCGCCGAACAAGGCCGAGACCTGGGCCGTCGCGGCGGCGGTCTTGTCGGGCGAGCCCGCGCGGCCGGCGGCGGGGTGGCAGGTGATCCGGCCGCGCCACGGATAGGCCGCCTGGGCCGCGCCGCCATAGGGATCGGGCAAGGCGTTCGCGGCCGGTATGTCCATCAGCACGAACGGATAGAGCGTCACCCGCAGCCCGCGTCGCTTCAGTTCGGCGATGGCCTGCAGCACCGCCCGGTCGGCCGGCGTGCCGCCATAGGCCGGACCTCCGCCATGCGAGGACACCACCGCCGCGTCAGCGCGATCGAGGCCTCCCGCCCGCCATTCGAACGGGATCGTCGCCTTGGTCGCCGTCTCGACCTTGGGGCGGATCGCGCACGACCCGCAGCGCAGGTCGTCGCCGAACCAGGCGACCACCAGGGTCACCTCGTCCACATTGGGCAGTTGCGCTTGCAACTGATCGAGCGACACCACCAGATCGGCGAGCCCCTCGGTGTTGTTCAGGGTCTCGGCCGACGTGCGGGTGAGGCCGTCGCGGCGCAAGACCAGGTCGGTCGCGTAGACAAATTCGCCGGCCCCGGGAATCAGGCAGACGCCCTTCAGGCGCTCCTCCAGTCCCGCAGCCGCGCCGCTGGCGCGCGGCCTGTGGAACACCTCGAACGACAGCTGCGGTGGGCGATTGCCATAGGCGCCGAGCGGCAGGTCCTCGAACACGACATAGGCCGTGCCGCGATAGGCCGGAGCGTCCCCCTCCACCGCCGAGATCAGGGCGTCGGGCGCCTGGTCCTCGGCGCCGGTGTGAACGCGCATGAGGACGCCGGCCATGTCCATCGGCTTGCCGTCGGCCCAGACCCGGCCGATCCCGTCAATCGGGCCTTCGCAGACGGCGACGGCGAACGACAGGCTATAGGCGGCGCTGGTGGTGCGCGGGCCTTTTCCGCCGCCGCCCGCGTGACCGTCGACCCAGCGTTCCCTGAACCGCGCCGCCCAGATCACCTGGCCGGCCACCCGGGCCCGGCCGAACACGGCGGCCATCGGCGCGCCCTCGGCGGCGCCCGTCAGGCGCAGGTCCGGGATACGGGGACCGACCTGGCGCGCCGGGGTCAGGGCGTCGAGGGCGGCCTGGTCGATCACCGATCCCAGCACCGCCCCGACCGCCGCCCCGACCGGACCGAACATCGCGCCGCCGGCGGCGGAAAGGATGACCTGAGCCATGGGGATAGTCTCCTTCAGATTGACGGATAGCGGAACGCCGCGACCAGCCGCGCTCGCCACCAGCGCCCCAGCCAGCTCTCGACGCAGGCGCGGCCCCAATAGGCGTGGATCATCCGGTCGGCCGCCGACAGGATCGCGCAGTGCTTGGCGGGGGCGTCGGGGGCCATGCGAAACAGCAGCACGTCGCCCGGCCGGGCGGCGGCGAGGTCCAGCGGGATCAGCGACCGAGCCAGCGCCTCGGCCAGGAGTTCGCGACCGCCCAGCTCGGCCCAGTCGGGGCGATAGGGCGGCGGGGTTTCCGGCTCGGCGCCCTGCAGGGCGCGCCAGACGCCGCGTATCAGACCCAGGCAGTCGCAGCCGACGCCGCGCAGGCTGGCCTGGTGCTGGTAGGGGGTGCCGAGCCAATGGCGGGCTTCGGTCAGGGCGAGATGGCTTGCCACGTTTTCGGCGGCGATCACTTGCCGCCTACGGATCGCTTCGCGATCGTCTTCCCCCAGAGGGGGAAGAGCTCCGCCGCTGACGCAGCGGAAACTCCGCCCCCCCGCCGCGACAGGCGGCGAAGCCGCCAGATGGGGGCAAGTGTGTTCCATCACCGCCGCGCCCCGTCATTGCGCTCGCCTTCGGACGGATACAGCGTCAGGAAATCCTCGCCCGGCGCCGTCGGAAAACCCCGGAAGTTCACGCCGTTGCCGAACGTCTCCCAGCAGGTCGCCCACCGCTTGTCGCAGGTCGCGCCGGGAAAGGCCGCCGCATCGAGCCCGCAGCGGGCGTCACGGAACGCCGCGTCGCAGGACCGTCCGAAGGTGCGGCCCGCCACGCGGTCGAGCGCCGCCAGCGGTCCTTCCAGTTCCAGCGTGAAGGCTCCGCCCTGGACCTTGGCGGCGGCGACGGTGGCGCGCCACAGGCGTACGAACAGGCTCGGCGCCGACCAGTCGATCCGCCGGCACTCGACGCGGGCGCCGTCATAGAGGCCCGCCGCCAGATCCAACTCGGAAAGCCCCGCGTCGTCGAAGCCTCCGACGGCCGTGGCCAGACCGGGCGCGAAGCCCGCCGCCGTGTCGCTGGCCCCGGCGGTCCAGCCGGTGGCGGCCCGGCAGGTCACGCCCTCGACGATCAGGTCCTGGTCATGGTCGGTGAAGCCCAGGACGACGCCGTCGCGGCGGGTCAGGATCCAGACGTGGCACAGGCTGGCCGCGCCGCTCTCGATCGCGGCGGCCAAGGCGTTGGGAACCGCGCGCATCAGACCCGCACCTCGACCAGGGCCACGGCGCCGACCCGCGCGGCGTTGAAGCTTTCCAGGGTGACGTCGATGCGATCGCTGTCGAAACGCACCGGCGTGTCGAACTCGAAGCCGGCGGTGACCGCCGCGCTCACGGCCGGGGCGACCGCGAGCGTCACGAGGCCCGTCACCGTATCGACCGCGAAGGCCGCAGGGCCCAGCACGAAGCCCGCCACCGCGATCTTGACCGTGCCGGCCACAGGCTTGGCGATCGGCCGGACCACCGCCGTGGCGCCCGTCCCGTAGGTCTTGGTCAGGGCGAAGGTCTTGCGACCCCCGTCGCCGACCCCGATCGCCTGGTCGGCCGCCGCCGGCGTGGCCGACGGCGCGCACGACCGGCAGTCGGCCGGGTCGCGGAACCGGAAGCCATGCAGCCGCCCTCGCCGTTCCTCGAAGAACGCCACCAGGGCGGCGGCGTCGTCCAGCGGTCGCGCCGCAGTGCCGATCAGGTAGCGCCGTCGCCCTTGGGCCCAGGGACTGGACCGCCGCTCGAATCCGGAGGCCAGGGTCGTGACCTGGGTCCGCCGCTCGACGCCGCCGGCGCAGCCGAACGCCAGCCGCGCGGGCAGGCGCGCTTCATGGAAGGCCATGGATGGCTCCTTGCGTGTGAGTGATTATTCACTTATGCTCGGCGGGCGTCTTGAGGAGCCGCCTGATGCCTGTCTTGCCTCTGCTGTTCGATCCGCGCGGCGCGATAGATCGGCGCACCTTCTGGTCCGGTCTGCTTCAGCTGGCGGTGATCAGTCTGACCCTCAGCTTCGCACTTGCGTCGCTAGGTCTTCCCTCGGCGTCGGCGGTGCTTCCCGCGATCGGCGAGGCCCTTATCACCGCCGACATCACCGGTCATGTCTATACGGCCAGCCCTCCAAGCGTCGCGCTGGTGGCGTCGATCCTCATCGCTACGGCGCGTCTCTACGCCTCGGCATGCCTGATGCTGAAGCGATCGCGCGACGCTCGTAAGAGCGCCGGCCCACTAATCGCTCTCGGTTTGGCTGAATTGCTCGTTCAAGGGCTCGTAGGACTGTGGATCTACGATCTCTTTGACGACGACGATGTGGCGATGATCCTGCCCATCGCAGTCGACGCGGCGATCACGGCCGGCCTTGGTCTTGGCTTCACGATCTGGGTGGGGATCAGCCCCCTCTCGCCCGAGCAATGGCGCCCGTTCACCTGGCTGAGAGTAGTTCTGGACCCGCGCGGTCGTGCTGGCCGCCGCGCCTTCGTGTTGGGCGAGTTGGCACTTCACGCCACGTTGTTCTTTGCGCCGACCATGCTGTCGTTCTCCACGGCCTTGGTGAGGCGGGGCGGCGTGCCTCTCCTGCTCCTGCTCGTCTCTTATGTGATCATCTGTCTGTATCTGAAGCGCCTGCGTGACGCGGGGCGCGGACCAGGCAGTCTGATCGCCATGATCGGATTCTCGGTCGCCACGATCTCAACGGCCTTGGTGCTCGGAAACCGGCTGTTTCTCGACCAACCGCTGGTCGAGAGCCTTGCCTTTCCGGCTATCTGGATGCTGGCGATCAGCCTTGCCGCCGGCGTCCTCGCTGTGTTCTGGCTCGGCTACGGAATCTGGGTGGCGCTAGGGGAGCCAATCGCCTCGCCCGCCCCTCCCGGCCAGCAACTCGAATAGGCCGCGAAGTTAAACCCGCGTCATGACTTGCAATTCACTTCAACCGCGAGCGGGGCGGCCGTAAATTCTCCCCAAGCTGGGAGCTGAATGACATGGACTGGAAATCGCTTTTCTTCACCGCCGAGGGCCGTATCGGCCGCCAGACGTTCTGGATCGGCTGGTTGATGCTGCTGGGCGCGCACATGGTCGCGGGCTGGATTCCGCTGATCGGCTGGGCCATCGGCCTGGCGGCCAGTTTCGCGGGCGTCTGTATCTACACCAAGCGCCTGCACGACATGGGCCGCACCGGCTGGTGGCAATTGCTGCTGATCCTGCTGGGGCCGGTGCTGGTGGTCGCCTCGGCCATCTCGATCGGTTTCGGCGCCATCGCCGCCGAGATGATGAACGGTGACGCGGGCCTGCTGGCCCTGGCCGGGGTCGGCGGCCTGTTCGTCAGCCTCGCCATCGCCTTGGTGGTGCTGGTCGGCTTCACCCTGTGGGTGGGAACCGCCGAAGGCCAGCGGGACGAGAACCGCTACGGCGAACCGTCGCTGACGCCGGTGCTGGTGTAACAATAAGCCGCTCATCCCGGCGTTCGCCGGGATGAGCGGTGAAAATAATCCCTATAGCCGCCGCGCGCCCAGGCTGACCGCCCGGGCCAGGGCCTGGGCCAGTTGAGCGTCCGAGCGGGCCAGGCCAGCGACGTCGCCGCCCTGGACATTGACTGTCACATTCACCCCGCCTCCGCCCACCGGCTCGATCGCGCCGCCGGTCGCGGGACGAAACAGTTCGGGGCCGCGCTCGCCGACCAGATAGGCGCCGCCGGCGCTCACGGTCCCGCCGTCGGCCCTCGCTCCAGAAAATATGGAGCCGACGGCGCTGGCCAGGGCCGCCGCCAGGCCGCTCCCCTGTCCGCCGCCTGCCCCGGCCGAGACCGCCTGCAGCACCGCTTGCGCGAGCTCGGCCAGGCTGATCTTGCCGTCGGCGGCGGCGTGGGCCAGCGAGCGGACCAAGCCCGTGCCGGCCTTGGCGAAGGCCTCGTCTATGCTCCGCGCCGCCTGCTCGGCCGGGGCCTTCAGGGCGGCGAGCGCGGCGGCGGCCTCGGTGGCGCGGGCGGGGATGGCGTCGAGGCCATCAAGGTCGAACTCGCTCATCGGGTCTCCTCGTCGGGAAAGCGGTTCAGCAGGGCGTCAAGCGCGCCCCGCGTCAGGACCAGCGCGGCCGGCGCTTCGGTCAGGGCCCGCCATTCGGGCAGCGACAACCGCCAGAAGGCCTCGGGGGCGATGGCCAGGCGCAGGGTCGCCAGCCGAAGAGCGTCGGCCCAGCGCGGGCTCACGCGCAGGCCGCCAGGGCGGCGGCCACGGCGGCGACCGCTTCGGGCAGGGTGACGGGCTGGGCCGTCAGCACATCCGGGTCCTCGCCGCCCCCCTCGAGCAGGGCGGCCAGCACGGCGGTCAGCTCGGTGGCCGACATCCGGCCGAACCGGTCGGGCAGCTGGCTCCAGTCGTCGAGTTGCAGGGCGGCCTCGATGCGCGCCAGGGCGCCCAGGGTCAGGCACAGGCGGCGCGGGGTCCCGGCCAGGGGCACGGAGACTTCGCCGCGAGTGGGGTTGGGGGTGGGCATGGAAGTCCTTTCACTGGCGCACTTGCGGGTCCTAGATCGCCGTGAACGTCACCGCGCCGGCCGAGGCCAGCGACAACGCGAAGGCCGCCTCGCCGTCGTGTTCGCCGGCATATTCCAGGGCCGCGACCAGGAACGGCCCTTCCAGCTGGATGAAGTCGGGGATCACCAGCCGCCAGACCCGGGCGGTCTGGGCGAAGAAGCTGTCGCGCACCATCGCGTCGGAAGCCGCGTCGCGGAACACCCCCGCGCCGGAGACGGCGACCGAGCGCACGCCGGCCCCGGCCAGCAGCTCGCGCCAGCGGCCGGTGCTGTCGCCGTCGGTGGCGTCGATGGTCTTGGCGTTGAGGCTGATGGTGCGAGCCCGCAGGCCCGCCACGGTGGTGAAGACCGGCGTCGGCGCGCCGTCGCTGATCTTCAGCAGGATGTCTTTGCCGGCTTGGGCGGCCATGATGAATCTCCGGTTTTCGAGGATTGCGGCGAACACTTGCCCCCTACGGGCCTTCGGCCGTCTTCCCCCAGAGGGGGAAGAGTTCGCGCGCTTGGGCTCCGCCCCCTATGGGGGCGGACCGACCGCGAAGCGGTCAGGTGGGGGCAAGTCTGGATCAGGAGCCTTCCGTCACCGCCCGCACCCGCAGCACCCCGAGCGACAGCTCGCGGTCGGCGGCGCGGAAGACGTCGGCATAGGTCACGCGCAGGGTGACCAGCCGCCGGGCCTCGACGGCCGGGGCGGCGTTGTGCAGGGCGGCGCGAACGGCGGCGGTCAGGGCGCGGGCCTCCTCCGGTCCGCCAAACCGCGAGGCGGCGGTTACGGTGACCAAGTGCTCCAGCGCGTCGGCGTCGGGTCCCGCCGGCCGGCTTTCCTGGCGGCCGACCAGCACGCAGGGATAGGTCGGGCTGCGCGGCGGATCGACATAGATGCGCTGGCCAACCAGGACGGTGACGGCCGGGGCGGCCTTCAGCGTGGCGACCAGGGCGGCGGCCAGGGCCGCGTCGGGACCCAAATTTCCGGGGCCGCTCACAGCCGCGCCGTCCGATAGGGGGCCAGCCACGGCTCGACCAGCCCCAGCGGCGGCTCGGCGCTTGTCTCGGAAGATTGGGCCCGGTGCTCATAGGCGTGGGAGACCAGGGTCAGGATCGCCAGCCGCAGGGGCGCGGGGCTGGCGGGGGCCAGGACCGGGCCCGTGGCGGCGGCGACGCGCGCCTCGGCCGCGTCGATCAGCAGGGTGACCAGGGCGTCCTCCGTGGCGTCAGCCACGCGCAGGAACCCCTTGGCCTCGGCCAGGGTGGTGGAGAGGGGCATGTTGGGATTCCTAAAGGAAGGGACTCCCCCCTCCGGTCCTTCGGACCACCTCCCCCACGGGGGGAGGAGCTTGGTCGCGAAGTCCTCCCCCTGTGGGGGAGGTGTCAGCGAAGCCGACGGAGGGGGGAGTGTTAGGGCCTACGAAACGGCGAACTTCAGCAGCTTGATGGCGTCGAAGTTCTGGATCCCGCCGCCGACCCGCTTGGTGGTGTAGAACAGCACGTGGGGCTTGGCCGAATAGGGGTCGCGCAGCACCCGCACCCCGGCCCGGTCGGTGATCAGATAGCCCTTTTCGAAGTCGCCGAACGCCAGGGCCAGGCTACCCGCCGCGACATCGGGCATGGCCTCGATCTCGGTGACCGGATAGCCGAGCAGGGACGCCGACTGACCCGGCTGCAGGGCCGCGTTCCAGATGTAGTTGCCCTGGGCGTCCTTGAACTTGCGCACCGCGCTGACCGTGCGGCGGTTCATCACGAAGCGGCCGTTCTGGCGGTACTGGGTCTTGGCCGCATAGATCAGGTCGATCAGCTTGTCGGTCGGGTTCGTGGCCGGCCAGGCGCCCGCCACGCCGGTGGCCAGATAGCCCATCTGGCCCCAGGCGTAGGAGGCGTCGGCGGCGGCCACATAGGCCAGCAGCCCCTTGGGCTTGTTGACCCCGTCGCCGCTGACGAAGGCGGCGGTCTCCTGGGCGGCGAAGGCGTCCTGCACCTCCTCGGCCAGCCACTCGTCGATATTGACATAGGCGTCGTCGAGCAGGGCCTGGGTGGCGGCGGGGCTGGCATAGAGCTCGCCGGCCGGGAAGTCGATGACGTCCAGGGTCGGCGGGGTGGTCTCCGGCCGCGCAGCGGTCTCGGCCACCCAGCTGGCGGCAAGACCGGCGGTCGAGACCGGCTTGCGGAAGGTCCCCGAGCCGATGGTGCGCACCTGGCAGATGTCGCGCATCGGGCTCGTGGCCTGGAGGCGCCGCAGAATCTGGCGTTCCAGTTCGGGCGGCGCCACATAGCCGCCGGCTGTGGCCACGCCCTCCGACAGGCCCTTGGCTTCCAGCAGCGAGGCCAAGGACGCGGAAGGCGTCTCGCCGGTCTTGATATAGCGGTCGAAGGCGGCCTTGCGCTCGTCGACCCGCGCCAGCGGCGCGTCACCGCCAAGCGTGGGCCGCCGGGCGTCAGACAGCACGCGGTCAAGCCGCGCCTGGGCGTTGGAGACGGCCTCGTCGATGCGGGCGACCTTCTCCTCCAACAGCACGTCGGCCCGCTTGGTCTCCAGCGCGGCCAGCCGCTGGTCATTGGCGGCCTTAAAGCCCTCGAACGCCGCCAGCACTTCGTGCAAGGCCGCGCGGGCCTCCGGCGAGGCCAAGGCCTGCTTGGTTTCCTTCATGGGGATCTCCGGTTTTTGAAAGGTCAGAAAGAAGGTCCTCCCCCTGTGGGGGAGGCGATCGCGAAGCGATCGGTGGGGGGAGTTTTGGAGCGGCGGATCACTCCCCCCTCCGTCGGCTCCGCCGACACCTCCCCCACGGGGGGAGGAATTCTGGGCCTCAGCCGACGCGCTTGAGCCGCGCCCCCGGCAACATCGGGAACGTCACGATCGACACTTCCCACAGCTCCACCTCGCGCAGCACGCGCAGGCGGCCGGTGTCGTCGGGTCTGGCCTTCACCGCGCGGAAGCCGATCGAGAGGCCGTCCAGCGCCCCGGCCTCGACCAGGGCGGCGACCAGCCTCCCCCTCGGGGTCGTGCGGAGAATCCGCCCACGGACGTAGAGGCCCGAGGCGTCCTCGGCGATCTCGTCCCAGACCCCGACGGGTTCGGCGTCGTCGTGCTGGTGCAGCATCTTGACCCCGGCCGGGCCGGTGCGGGCCAGGCTGGCGGCGAAGGCCCCGGCGGCGGTGACGTCGTCATTGAGGTCGCGGGTCCAGAAGAGGGACGCGTGGCCTTGGATTTGGAGGTCGTCCTTCATGGCTGACCTCCATCCAGCTTCGTCTCGATCCTGGCCAGCGAGGCCCGGGTGGCTTCGGCCTGAGTCTCCAACCGGGCCAGGCGCTCGGCCACCGGGGTCTGGGCGTCTAGCCGCTGGCTCAGATTGTCGATGCGGGCGCTGGCCCGGCCAGTCCACAGCAAGGCGCCAGCGGCCTGCAAGGCGATGGCCACCAGTAGGGCGACCGAGACCTGGCGGTCCAGCCGCCAGCGCGGGGGTGAAGTCATGGGTGTCTCCGGTTGATCGGAAAGGTCCTCCCCCTGTGGGGGCGGCGGCCGAAGGCCGGTGGGGGGAGTGTTGGGGTCGTTGATCCGGGAGGCGGCTGGCCTCCGATCCCTCCCCCCTCCGTCGGCTTCGCCGACACCTCCCCCACGGGGGGAGGACTATCCCTCCAGCCCCGCCAGCCGCCGCCGCTCGGCGTCGGTGAGGAAGCTGGCGCCTTCCAGTCGCGCCCACAGGGCGTCGCGCTCGGCCCACAGGGCCGGCACCGCGTCCAGGTCGCAGGCAATCTTCGCACCGGGGAACTTCGGCGCCAGCCACACCGACAGGGCCCGCGCCGCCCGCTCGGCCAGGGGCACGACGGTGTGGCGCCAGAAGGCTCCGTTGGCCTCGCGATAGTTGGCGTAGGTGGCGTCCCCCGGAATACCGAGCAGCTGGGGCGGCACGCCGAAGGCCAGGGCGATCTCGCGGGCGGCGGCGTGCTTGCCGGCGATGAAGTCCATCTCGGCCGGGCTCAGCGACATCGGCCGCCAGTCCAGCCCGCCCTCCAGCAGCAGCGGCCGGCCGGCGTTGGCGGCCCCGGAATGGGCGTCGCCGAGCTCGGCCTTCAGCCGCTCGAACTGCTCGGCGCTCAGTCGGTCGCCGGCGTCGCGGTTGGCGTAGACCAGGGCCCCGGACGGCCGGGCGCTATTGTCGAGCAGGGCCTTGTTCCAGGCCCCCGAGGCGTTGTGCACGTCGATCGCGAAGGCCGCCGCCTCCAGCGGGGAAAAGCCGTAGTGATCGTCGGTGGGGTTGAACAGTTTGAGGTGCAGCACCGGCAGCCAGCCGGCGGCGTCGCGCCCGATCCGCGCCGTGCGACCGGCGGCCTGGTAGTCATAGGCCAGCGGCCAGCCGCGCGGGCCGGGCACCACGGTCATCCGGTCGGGCCGCAGGGCGTAGAGCTCGGTGGGGACGTCGCTGCCCTCTCCCCCTTGAGCGGCTTCCAGGTAGCCGTTGCCGGCCACCGTCAGATTGCCGAAGAACGCCTCCATCAGGTCGGGCCCGCCCTGTTCGGGATTGGGGGCCTGGAGCAGGACGCGCAGCGGATGGTCGTCGGCGCGGCGGCCGTCGACGAAGACGGTCATCGGCACCGAAGCGGCGGCCTCGGCGATCATCCGCACGCAGCGATAGGCGATCGGGTTCTTGGCGAAGCCCTCGGACGCCAGGGCGGCATAGTCCCGCGGCGTCCAGCGCGGTTGGCCCGCCGTGGTGATGGCGATCAGCCGCGCGGCGCGGGAGTCCTTGGCCTCCGGCGCCACGGGGGGCGGTCGTCGTCTGAACAGGGGCATGGGGCGCCTCGGAGGTTGAGAACGAAGAGGGAACATGGTATAGATGCAGGATGATCAACATCAGGTCCTCCCCCTGTGGGGGAGGCGGCCAAAGGCCGGTGGGGGGCGTGAAACGACATGCGAGAACCCAAGGCCTACGTGGCCCGAGCGCGTGAGCTGCGGAAGGAAATGTCCTTGCCGGAACGAGTGCTGTGGTCAGCCCTGAAGGGGTCTCGGCTCGACGGTTTGAAGTTTCGCCGCCAACATCCGATGGGACCCTACGTCTTTGACTTCTTCTGTGTTTCAGCGCGGCTGGCGGTCGAGATCGACGGCTACGCGCACGAGGTCGGCGACCAGCCCGAGCGCGACGCCATCCGTGACGCCTGGATGGCGGAACGGGGTGTGCGAACGCTCCGAATTCCCGCTCGTTGGGTGCTGGACGACGTGGATAGCGCGGTCGCGGCGATCCGCACGGACATGCAGGAACACTCCCCCCACCGGCCCTTCGGGCCACCTCCCCCACAGGGGGAGGATTTCCGCTTCTAAGTCCTCCCCCTGTGGGGGAGGTGTCGGCGAAGCCGACGGTGGGGGGAGTATGCGGCCCCTACAGCACCGACAACCGCGGCCGCCTCCCGATCCCCAGCATCAAGTCCGCCAGCGCCCAGACCAGGGCGTCCGCCCGGTCCGGGCTGTGCCCCAGATCGCCCGACCCCAGGGCCATCAGTTCCTCCTCCAGGGCCGGAAAGGCCCCGCAGTGAACCACCCGGCCCTGTTCATACAAGGCCGCCACCGGCTCGGCCCTGGCCCGCTTGCCCAGCGAGGCCTTGACCAACTTGACCGGGCACGGCGGGTCGGCCTGGGCCAGGACGGCGCGGACCATGTCGCCGCCCTGGTTGGCCTCGGCCACCAGGGCGTCGGCGTCGAAGCGGTGGGCGGCCTCGACGGCGCGCCTCGCCCAGCCGTGGGGCGAGAGGCCGCGCGCGGTCAGGTCGGCCAGGACGAAGGCCCGGTCGCCGGCCCGGCCGCAGACCACGATGCCGCAGGCGTCGCCGCCGGCGGTGGCCGGCGGATCCACCGCCACGACCACCCGGTCGAAGGCGGCCGGCGGCGCGCCCCGGCAGCGGGCCAGGTCCTCGGCGCGGAACAGCCCGCCCTCGCCCTCGACGATCAAGCCATCCAACTCCTGGGCGGCCAGGCGCGTCCCGCCGTACAGGCTTTGCAGCGTGGCCAGGAAGGCCGGCGCCAGATAGGCCGCGTTGGCCGAGGTCGGCACGCGGGTGTGGACGGCGCCGGGCTCGGCGATCAGGGTGCGCAGGGCGCGGATCGGCCGGGGCGTGGTGGTGACCACCAGGCGCGGATCCTGGCCCAGGCGCAGGCCAAAGCGCAGCATGGCCAGGGTCTCGGCGGGCCTCCGCCAGGCGCAGAACTCGTCGGCCCAGGCGGCGTGGAACTGCGGGCCGCGCAGGCTGTCGGGATCCTCGGCCGAGAAGGCCTGGGCGACGGCGCCGTTCTTGAACTCCAGGCGCTTGCGGCTGGCGCGCCAGGTCGGCCGCTCGCCGGGCGGGTAGAGGCTCTTGATGCCGGACGGCCCCTCGATCATCACTTCGCGCACGTCGTGGAAGGTGGGACCGACCAGGGCGAGGTGGACGCCGGGCTCGGCTTGGTCGACGATCCAGGACGCGCCCGCGAAGGTCTTGCCGGCGCCGCGACCGCCGAGGAACAGCCAAGTGGTCCAGGGGTCAGATGGGGCTTTCTGGTGAGGGGCCTGCGACGGCCGCAAGGCCTTCATCTGACGCTCCAAGGCCGACCACGGGGTGTTGGCGACCCATTCCTTTAGCTTCTCTTCGTTCAACAAGAGCAGCCAGTCTTCGCTGGATTTCGGTATGAAAAGCGGCGACGCGTTCGGGGGTGCGGCCAGAGTCGTCATCCATTTCCATCTCCGGGCTGGGGTTCTCGTCGTTCTCGTTGGCGGCCGCCTTGGCGGCCTGGGCCTTCATCCTGGAAGCCTTGATCGCCCTGGCGTCGGCCATGACATCGGCCAGGGAGCGGCGGCTGGCGGCGACGGTCGCGTTCATCCGGCGCGCGGTGAAAGCGACGGAGCCGAGCAGCTTGGTCTGCTCGGCCGGGGTGCGCAGGGCGGTGGTGTCCTGCACGTCGAAGAGGTTGGCGATGTGCAGTTCGACCAGCAACCTATCGCCGTCTCGCATCAGTTCCTCGGGGCTCATCTCGCTTCTCCGGGCCATGACACAAAGATACGGCAGCAGCGGGCGCGCCAGCGCAAAGAGGGTGAGATAGTTTTAGAGCATTGATTTTACTTGGGTCTGTGTGCTCGACGCCGAGCGTCGACGGCGCTCTATCCCCAGGAGGGGGCTGAAAAGCGCCCTAATGGACCGCTCGCCAGCGGTCCGAAACACCGCTCATCCCGGCGAATGCCGGGATGAGCGGATCAACGGGATGACCGCCCAGCCCCTTCCCGATCCGCCCGCCACGGCGAGGCCGCGCCTTGAAACCTTGATGGCGAGCTTGCTCTGGCGTTTGGCCGTGTCAAGGACCGGCCTCCGGCCGGCCGCGGAGCGGCGGCCCTCCGGGCCGTCCTTGACACGGCCAAACGCCAGAGCTCCAATCCACCAAGGGTTTAAGGCGCATCCGGGGCGGATGCGGGGCGAGGACGAGGGCGAAATACGGCTCACCGTCCATACTTTCCCACAGCGCGAAAACCGTCCGCACAGTTTCGAGGCGCGTCGCCAGCCGTCTCATTCACCTCCAAGCGAACCAACCTCCTTCTCAGCGACGTCGGCTTCCATTCATCAAAGACGTCCACGTTATAACCCGACCGGTCCTCAGGAACGTCGGCGGGAGGGGGCCTCCAGGGCCTGATTTCACATCGAAGACCCTTTCCGGCGCTCTCAACCGACGTCGGCGCGGTGACGGCGTCGTCGATGATAAAAGCCAAAGCCAGGCCGCCGAACGAGACTAGCAAATAGCCGAAGGCGACAGGCGTCATTGCCAACAGCAGAAGCGGCCAGCGTATATGGGGAACCTTCAGAAAGAACATTCCGCAAACCAACAGGCAATAAGCGATGTATAGCCCGCACAATAAGGCCACGGTCACGAGTACCGACGCGGAACCGATATTTGACATGCAGCTCAGGAACATTGCCGCCATGTAGAGAGAGGCCGATGTTAGTATTTGGCGTGTAGTGATAAAACTAAAACTTCGCCCAAGAAATATTAACAATCCTGCAAGTATTGGGGCCAGCAGCAGCGTGAGCCAAAGCAGGAGGATAATAGGCACCTACGAGTCCCCTTTTTCCAGAAGTTGTCGGCGGGACGAGCTTGACGGCCGTGCACGGTTTTTCGCTGGCGGCTAACCGCGTTTTAGTTCTTCTAGATGGAGGTCGAGTGCAGTCACCGTCAGCGTTGGGCTTGTAAGCAGCTCTAACCCAACGTAGGCGAAAAAACCCCTACCCCTCCCAATCCACGTCACTCTTGTCGTACATCAGGTCCAGCGCCACGAAGTCCATGGCGTCCTCGGCCTGGTCGAACGATAGCTCCGACACCGTCTGATCCCGCACCGAGACCCCCGCCGTGTGGACGCTCTCGGGATCACCGGTGATCAGCGGATGCCACAGCGGCAGGGTCTTGCCCTCGTTGAGCCGGCGATAGGCGCAGGACGGCGGCATCCAGGCCAGGCGCTCGATATTGTGCGGCGTCAGCTTGATGCAGTCGGGCACAGTCTTCTTGCGGTTGGGATAGTCGCTGCAGGTGCAGCTGTGGGTGTTGAACAGCTGGCAGTGCACCCTTGTGGGGATGATCTCGCCGGTATCTTCGTCTTCGAAGCGAACCAGGCAGCAAAGGCCGCAGCCATCGCATAGACTTTCCCACTCGGGGACGGTCATCTGGTTTAGGGACTTCGTCTCCCAGAAAGGTTTGCGCGCCATGATCCCGGCGTCCTAAACCCAAACGCTGCCGATACCAACCGGGACCATGGGACGATCGTGAACGACTGGACGCTGCCGCCCTATCGGTTCAACGACAAGGCGGCGCCGGCCCAAGGCGCGCGTCCGCCCGCGTTCGGCTCGGTTCCACCGCCCCCACCGCCCGAACCCCCACGCCGGCCCGAGCCGGAAGAGCCGTTCCGCGCCGACCTGAAGCACGCCAAGGCCCGGAAGGGCCGGTGGATCTGGATCGCCGTGCTGGCGCTGTTCGTCGTGGGCCTGGTCACCGCGGGCTCCGGCGTCGGGATGGTCTGGTGGAAGTACCTGCGCGACGTGCCGCCCCTGCCCTCGCGCGAGGCGCTGTTCGCGGTCAATCGCGCGCCGGGCATCCGCTTCGAGGACCGAGGCGGCCAGGTGATCGCCACCCGCGGCCCCCGCTATGGCCAGCGGATCACCCTGGCCGGCGTGCCCAACTACCTGCCGCTGGCCTTCCTGGCCGCCGAGGACAAGCGCTTCTACAAGCACGGGGCCATCGACCCCTATGGCATCGTCCGCGCCGCCTGGGTCAATCACCGGGCTGGCCGCACCGTTCAGGGCGCCTCGACCCTGAGCCAGCAACTGGCCAAGGGCCTGTTCCTGACCCCCGACCGGATCACCAAGCGCAAGGTCCAGGAGATGGTCCTGGCCTGGAAGCTGGAGCGGGTGCTGACCAAGGACGAGATCCTCGAGCTCTATCTGAACCGGGTCTATTTCGGGGCCGGCACCTATGGCGTCGACGGCGCGTCCCAGACCTATTTCAACAAGCCCGCCAGCCATCTGACCCTGTCGGAGGCCGCCCTGCTGGCCTCGCTGCCCAAGGCCCCCACCCGCCTGGCCCTGACCCGCGACATGGGCGGAGCCATCGCCCGCTCGCGCCTGATCCTGGCCAATATGCGTCGCGAAGGCTGGATCACTCCCGAGCAGGAGAGCCGGGCCCTGGACGACACCCCGCGCCTGTCGCCCCTGGCGAGGCAGGACGAGGGCGATTTTGGCTGGGTGCTGGACTACGCCACCACCGAGGCCGTGCGCATCGCCGGCCAGAACGCCCCCGACCTGGTGGTGCGCCTGACCATCGATCCGCGCCTGCAGCATGTGGGCGCCGACACCGTGCGCCAGGCCATCGCCATCGGCGGGCAGAGCGCCGGAGCCCGCCAGGCGGCCCTGCTGTCGCTGTCGGCCGACGGCGCGATCCGGGCCATGGTCGGCGGCACGGACTATGTCGACAGTCCTTTCAACCGCGCCGTCCAGGCCAAGCGCCAGCCGGGCTCCAGCTTCAAGCCGTTCATCTATGCCGCCGCCTTGGAGAAGGGCGTGCTGCCCACCGACATCCGCGTGGATGGCCCGGTCCAGTTCGGCAGTTGGAAACCCGAAAATTACAGCGGAGGCTATCGCGGCCCGATGACCGTGCAGAGCGCCTTGGTCAATTCGATCAACACCATCGCCATCAAGCTGGCCCAGGAGGCTGGCGGTCCGGCGATCGGCGACCTGGCCCGGCGGTTTGGAATAACGTCGCTGCCGTCCAACCCCGACCTGTCGGTGGCGCTGGGGGCCTATGAGGTGAACCTGCTGCAGCTGACCTCGGGGTTTCAGGTGTTCCAGCAGGGCGGCAATCGGCTCGAGCCCTATGTCATCGAGACGATTACCACCCAGGACGGCCGGGCGATCTTCAGCCACATGGCCGCGCCCAATCTCGTCAGCGTCTACGACATCGCCAAGGCCAGCATGATGGTCCGGATGATGAAGAAGGTCGTCGAGATCGGCACCGCCAAGCGGGCCGCCTTCGGCTGGCCGGCGGCGGGCAAGACCGGCACCAGCCAGAACTGGCGCGACGCCTGGTTCGTGGGCTTTACGCCGGACTATGTCACCGGGGTCTGGGTGGGCAATGACGACGACAGGCCGATGAACAAGGTGGTCGGCGGCGACATCCCGGCCAGCATCTGGCGGCGGTTCATGCTGAGCGCCCACGAGGGCCTGGCGATCCGAGACTTCCCGTGGCTGCTGCCTGACGCCGCGCCCACGAGCGCGCCCGACCCGCGCAATGGCTTCTACGAAACCCTGGCCTCGGAATTCGCCCGCACCGCCGCCGAGGCCGAGCCGGTGGTCGCCCCCGAGGCGCCGGTTCCGGCGCCAGCGCCGCAGCCGGAACAGCTGCCCTATTAGCTTAGGGCTGACGGGGACACACACTCATTCCTTCACTCAAGCCGTCTTGGCAGCGTCGTCAGGGTGAGTGTGTGTCCCCAAACAGCCAATTCACCTCTCCGATTGACAACGAGCGAAACTAGAACAAATATAGAACAAACATGGGGACATCTCATGCCCAGAACGGCGCGCGTGGTGATCCCAGGAACGCCGCACCACGTCACTCAGCGCGGCAACCGCCGACAGCCAACCTTTCTCTGCGCGGCCGACTACAAAACCTATCTCCAGCTCGCGGCCGAAGCCTTCAAGGCAGCAGAGGTCGAGGTCTGGGCCTACTGTTTAATGCCCAACCACGTCCACCTCATCGCCACTCCCTCGACCGACGAGGGCTTGGCCGAGGCGATCGCCATGACCCATGTCCGCTATACTCGGCACATCAACCGCCGTGAGGGCTGGAAGGGTTACCTTTGGCAAGGCCGGTTCGCGTCGTTTCCGATGGACGAGACCTATCTGCGCCTCTGCGCCCGCTATGTGGGACTGAACCCGGTGCGAGCCGGCCTGACTCGCCGGGCGATCGACTGGCCATGGTCCAGCGTAAGAGCGCACCTGACCGGTCATGCCGACGTGCTGCTGGCGCCCGCGCCTCTATCGAGACTGCTGGGAGACGACATGGCTACCTTCTTCGATGACGACATTAGCGCCGACGCACGTGTCGCTTTGCAGGTCGCGACGCGGTTGGGGCGGCCGCTAAAAGCCAGAGCCGAGATTTAGGATGATTTGGGGACACACACTCATCCCAGCGCCTCGGTCGTGCGAGAGCCGTGGTCTGGGTGAGTGTGTGTCCCCGTCCTCATCCCCGTCCTCCGCCGCCCCCGCCCCCGCCGCGCTGCAACAAGAAATCCCCCCGCCCCCGCGCCGGCCCTGCTATAGCCCCCACCTCCTCCTCCGTTTCCGTTCGACAGTAGACCCACCGATCATGGCTTCCCCTCTCCGCGCCTCTGGCAAGGCCCCTGTCCTGGCCCTCAAGGACGTTCGCCTCGCCGATGGCGCCAAGCCGCTGTTCGACGGCGTCGACCTGGCCCTGGAGCCGCGGATCCGCGCCTGCCTGGTCGGGCGCAACGGGGCTGGCAAGTCCACCCTGCTGAAGATCCTGGCCAACCAGGGCGTAGAGCCCGACAGCGGCGAGCGCTCAGCCCAGCCGGGCTCGAAGATCGTCTATGTCAGCCAGGAGCCAGAGATCACCGGCGACACCCTGCTGGACTATTGCACGGCCGGCGGGGCCGAGGACTACGAGGCCCACGCCACCCTGGCCGATTTCGGCCTGGACTACGCCAAGAGCACCCAGGGCCTGTCGGGCGGCGAGCGTCGCCGGGCGGCGCTGGCCAGGGCGTTCGCCGAACAGCCCGACGTGCTGCTGCTGGACGAGCCGACCAACCACCTGGACATCTTCGCGATCCAGACCCTGGAAGAGGAGCTGGCCGGCTCCAAGTGCGCCGCCCTGATCGTCAGCCACGACCGCGCCTTCCTCAATCGCGTCACCCAGCGCACCTTCTGGCTGGAGCATCGCAAGGTGCGCCGCCTCGACAAGGGCTTCGCCGAGTTCGAGCTGTGGAGCGAGCAGGTGCTGTCGGCCGAGGCCGACGAGGAGCGGCGGCTCAACAAGCAGCTGGAGAAGGAAAACGCCTGGCTGGCCCGCGGCGTCCAAGGCCGCCGGGCCCGCAACGAGGGCCGTCGCCGCGCCTTGATGGACCTGCGCGGCCAAAAGAAGGACCTGCAGTCCGACAAGCGCGGCAGCATGACCATGGCCGTCGAGAGCTCGGGCACGTCGGGCAAGCGGGTGGTCGAGGCCAAGCACGTCACCAAGCGGTTCGGCGACCGGACGATCATCGAGGACTTCTCGACCCGCATTTTGCGCGGCGACCGCGTGGCCCTGGTGGGCCCCAATGGCGCGGGCAAGACCACGCTGGTGCGGATGCTGCTGGGCGAGATCCCGATCGACGAGGGCACGGTGCAGCTGGGCACCAATCTTGAGATCTCCTATGTCGACCAGAACCGTATGGCTCTGTCGGAGAAGATGACCCTGTGGGACTTTCTGACCCCCGGCGGCGGCGACTCGATTCTGGTGCGCGGCATCGCCAAGCACGTGGCCGGCTACGCCAAGGAGTTCCTGTTCACCGAGGCTCAGCTGCGCCAGCCGGTCACCAGCCTGTCGGGCGGCGAGCGCAACCGCCTGCTGCTGGCCCGGGCGCTGGCCTCGCCGACCAACCTGATGGTGCTCGACGAACCGACCAACGACCTGGACATGGACACGCTGGACCTGCTCGAGGAGCTGTTGGCTGATTTCGAGGGAACCCTCATTCTGGTCAGCCACGATCGCGATTTCATCGACCGCCTGGCGACCTCGACCATCGCCATGAACGGCCATGGCAAGGTGCTGGAAACCCCGGGCGGCTGGACCGACCTGATCGACCAGGCCCCGGACTTCTTCAAGGGCGCCCGGGGCGCGGCCGGCGACTTCGCCACCGGCACAGGCTCGCACAAGGCGGTGCTGACCCCGCCGCCCGCGCCCACCCCGCCGAAGAAGACCGTCAAGCTGTCCTACAAGGATCAGCGGCGGCTGGAGGAGTGCGAGACCCTGGTCGCCGCCTCGCCCAAGATCATCGCCGACATCGAGGCCAAACTGGCCGATCCGGCCTTCTATGCCAAGGACCCGGTCAGCTTCGACAAGGTGATGAAATCTCTCGACAAGGCCCGAGCCGACCTGGCCACGGCCGAGGAAGAATGGCTGGCGCTCGAGGAAAAGCGCGAGACCATGGCGGGTTAGCGCCCGCCTAAAGCCCCGCAACGAACAGGTCGGGCTTGCCCAGCGGCACGCCCTTGGCGCGCAGGATGGCGTAGGCCGTCGACAGGTGGAACATCAGGTTGGTCGTCGCGAAGACACTCAGCCAGTGGCCGGACTCCAGGGTCGGCTCCATGCCCTGGGCAATGGCGTAGGTCAGCAGGACCGAGTCGCGGCCTTCGAACTGTTCGGCCGTCAGCCCCGCCAGGAACGCCTTCGCCCCGGCGATGGCGGCTTTCAAACCGGCCAGGTCAAGCTGGTCGCCGACCGCTTCGGGAACCGGCAGGCCCGCCACCCGCGCCGGCCATTGCTGGGCGAAGTTGCAGACCACCATCAGTTGAAAGCGCAGCGGGTGCATGTCGTCGATCAGCCGCCAGTCGAGCACGGCTTCCTCGCTCAGCCCGTGGGCCGCGGCATGGGCCGCGCCTTTGGTGAGCAGGTGCTCGGCGGTCCCCAGGTGGCGGGTGAACAGATCCACGAAAGTGAACAGGCTGACGGTCATGACGGGCGTCTCCCTAGGCTTTTGAGCGGAGATTGCGGTCCTGGAGCCGCGCTGGCAAGGGCCTGGATCCTTCTCCCCTTGCGGGAGCAGGGACCCTACAGCCCCAGCGTCTTGCGCAGGAACGCGTCGGCCTTGTCCAGCATCTGGGCGCGCGCCGCGCTGTCGTCTAGCTGGTGATCCAGGTCCTTGAACACCACCAACTCGGCGCTCTTGCCCGCCGCCTTCAGCCGCGACAGCATCAGGCGGGACTCGCCGATCCCGACATTGGTGTCGTCGTCGCCATGGAACATCAGCACCGGCGCCTTGATCTTCTCGGCGTTCCGGGCCGGCGAGCCTTCCTTCACGTGCGGTCCCCGGCCAATGAAGGCGTCGACCAGCTTGTATTTGTCATAGAGGCGCGCCTCTTCGCGCAGGGTCTCCAGGTCGGTGACTGGGGCGACCGCAACAATGGCCTGGAACAGGTCGGGGTCTAGCACTGAAGACTGCAGGGCCGCGTAGCCGCCGTAGGACCAGCCGACGATGGCCAGCTTGCCCGGCGCGGCGACGCCCTGGCTCTGCAACCAGCGCCCGGCGTCGTTGATGTCGCCGACCGCCTGGCGCCACGACTGGAAGCCGTTCTTCTCGAACCAGGCCTCACCATAGCCCGACGAGCCCCGGAAGTTGGGCTGCAGCACCGCGAAGCCGCGGTTGGCGAAATATTGCGACAGCCAGTCGAAGCCCCACTCGTCGCGCGCTTCCGGCCCGCCGTGCGGCATCACGATGGCGGGGATGTTCTTGCCGTCGCTGCCGGGCGGCAGGGTCAGATAGGCCGGCACCATGGTTCCGTCGGCGGCCTTGTAGGTGATGGCCTGAACCGGCGAGAGCTTGAAATCCGCCAGCTCGGGCCGCTGGGCCATGACCTCGCTAAGCTGGTGGGTGTTGCGGTCGTACAGGTAGTATCGCCCCGGATCGACGTCGCTGCCGGCCCACAACAACAGCCGCTTCTCATCAGCGCTGGCGTCAACAAACGTGACGACGGGATGGCCCAGCAAGGCCTTGGACAGGGACGCGGCCAGCTTCTGCAGGGCCGGGTCGAAGAACACCGACTGGCGTTTGTCGGTCGCGAAGCTGGCCCCGACCACGCGGTTCTGGCGGCCGATACGGATCACGTCGTCCACATCGACGTCGTCGCGGGCGACCAGAACCTCGCGCTTCATCGCGCCGTCCAGCGACAGCCTAACCAACGCCTGGCGACCGTCCACCCGTTCGAAGCCGTAGGCGGCGTTCAGGTCGCGATCCACCGCTACGGGCGAGAAGCCCGTGTAGGCCTCGGCGTCATAGGTCCCGAGCGGCCGCCAGTCGGCGCCGGCGCCCGGCAGGCGGTAGAAATAGTTGGTCCGCGCAGTCCGGTAGCCGGCATTGGTCTTGGGCTGCTGGCCGTAGATGCGGACCGCCCCGTGCTGGTCGGAGAGATACTCCACCGCATCGCCGCGCGGCGGCTCGATCGGGCTGCGGGCCAGGGTGGTGGTGTCGACCCGCTCGACCGCTAGGCCGCTCTTCTGGTTGGACAGCATTGTCCCTGTCGTCTCCTCGGGCATGAACGACCGGGTCATCAACAGCGCGCCATTGGCGTCGTCGGCCAGCCAATCGACGATGTCGCCGCCGTCCTGCCGGTAGGCCACCGCCATCCCGCGGGAGCGCGCGCTTAGCTCCTGCACCTTGGTCCCGTCAGCGTTGACGGCGACGATGCGTGAATAGCCGATCTTCTCGGCGTCCTGATCCACCATCATGAAGATGCCGCAGACCAGCCGGCCGTTGGACACCCAGTGGCAGTTGGTCAGGCGGTCGGGATGACCGGATGAACCGAGGATAGGCTTGGGCTGGCCGGCGCCGTCCAGCCGGGCCACGAACACGGCGGTCGCCTGGCTTTCGGCCAAGGGCTGAACCAGGGCGATCGACTGGCCGTCGGGCGACAGACTGGCCTGCTGCACTCTCTGGCGAGCCCCGAACGCCGTGGCGGCGGGAGTCTCGGCCGCGAGCGCCGTCCCTGCCAACGCGGAAAGGGTAAGGCCGGTCAGGGCGGCCCCGATGGGTCTAGGCATGGATCAACTTACTCTGGGTTGCACCCGCGCATTAGATCGAAGCTTGGCCTTAAATCAAGTCGGGGATCGACGCTTAGTCGTGCAGTGGGGCCTTGGCGCGCCGCCCGGCCTGGTCCGACAGGGCCGTGCCGACAGAGGCGGCGATGACGCAGGCGATGGCCAGCCATTGGCGGCGGACCAGGTGCTCGCCCAGCAACAGCAGGCCCGCCAGCGCCCCGACCGCCGGTTCGAGGCTGAGCGTCACCCCGAAGCTACGCTTGGAGATGCCGCGCATGGCGACCATTTCCAGCGAATAGGGGATGGCGCTGGAGACCACGGCCACCACCAGGCCAAGGCCCAGCACCATGGGGTCCAAAAGCTTGGTCCCGGCCGCCACGATCCCGAACGGGGCCACCACCAGGGCGGCCGTGGTCATGCCCAGGGCCACCGACTGGCCGCCATGCAGATGACCGGTTCGCTGGCCGGCCACGATATAGAGCGCCCAGAACACCGCCGCCGCCGCCGCGAAGGCCACGCCTGCCGGGTCGAGATTGAGGCTGGCGTCGCCCAACGGCAGCAGCAGGGCCAGCCCGACCACCGCCAGGCCGATCCAGGCGAAATGGCTGGGCTTGCGAGCGTGCAGCATGGCCAGGCTGAGCGGGCCGGTGAACTCGATCGCGATCGCCAGGCCCATCGGGATGGTCCGCAGCGACATGTAGAAGCACAGGTTCATCGCCCCCATGACCGCGCCATAAATCGCCACCGCTCTCAGATCCGGCCCCGCCCACCGGGTGCGCCAGGGCCGCCAGACCACCAGCAGGATCAGGGCCGAGAACCCCACCCGATAGGCGCTGGTCCCCTGGGCCCCGACCAGCGGGAACAGGCTCTTGGCGAAGGACGTGCCGATGCACAACGACACCATGGCGCCCAGCAAGGCGGCGTAGGGCGTCAGGGCGCGAAGGCGAGCGGCTTGCGGCATAAGCCGTTGCCCTAGAACGCCTCGTCGTCCTCGACCGCGTCACCGTCCTCTTCGCCGCCCATGGCCGCTTCGAGGCTCTCGATGATGTCGTCCATCTGGGCCGAAGTGATCTCGACATAGAGGGCGTCGCCGCCCACCGCCGAGACCAGCAGCCTATAGCCGTTCTCGGTTTCCTGCAGGCTAAAGGTTTCGAGGAGCTGCAGCTTGGCCATGGGGTGTCTTTCAGAATGAGGAAGGCGGGATATAGGCGCGGAGCCCGCCCTCCGAAACCCTCTCCTACTTCAGCGCCCCGCGCCGCAGCATGGCGATATGGGCGGCGATCAGCGCCTCGCGCTCGACCCACGGAAACTCCGGCCGGGCGATCAGCAGCGAGACCAGTCCGTGCAGCCCCGCCCACAGGGTCTGGGTCAGGCGCAGGGCGTCGTCGTCGGCCGTCAAGCCGTGGTCGTGGAGGTCGGCGATCATCGCCACGAAGCCCTGGAAGGCTTCAAGACCCGCCGCCATGGGCCGCCCGCCGCTCCGCGAAAGGAACGAGCCGTCGTGGCTCTTCTCGACCATGAAGGCCACGCGATAGGCGTCCGGTTCGCTGAGGCCAAAGTCGATATAGGTCATCATCGCCCGGTCGAACATCTCCGGGGTCGGGGTCCACTGGGCCTTGCCCGCCTCCATTCGCGCCGACAGCTTGGCGAAGGCCCGGACGCACAGCTCGGCGATCAGGTCATCCTTGGTGGCGAAATAGGCGTAGAGCCCCGGCTGGCTGATGCCGGCCGCCTCGGCGATCTGCCGGGTCGAGACCGCCTGCAGGCCGTTGGCGCTGAACAGGGTCAGGGCGGCGTCGAGGATCTCCTCGCGACGTTCGCCGCCCTGGCCCTTGGCCTTGCGGGGAGATCGGACCTGCGGCGCCTTCATCGTTTCGATGCTTTCTCCGACCGCGAGCGGCTTGACAAGTCGCGATAATCTATCACTGATAACTTATCATCGATCGATAGTCGAGGGGGCGGGGTTATGGGCACGGAGAAACTCCCTTCGCCCTGGAGGGGAGAAGGGTCGGGGATGGGGGCGGCGTCGCTGGAGGCGGCCGCTGCGTTCGCGCCTTATCCTAATGCGTTTCCACCCCCATCCCCAGCCCTTCCCCCCTCCAGGGGGAAGGCGGCGTTCCTTGCCCTGCTCTCCGCCCTCGCCCTCACCGCCTGCGGCCCCCACAAGACCCCGGCCGCTCCACCCCCGCCCCAGGCGGTGGAGGCCGTCGCCGTCGCCGCGCCCCACGCCAATGGCGGCGTCACCGCCACCGGGACCCTGGAGCGTCGCCGGCAGATGGCGCTGTCGTTCCGGATCGCCGGGGTGCTGACCCGGGTCGGCGTCGAGGCCGGCGACCCGGTCCGGGCTGGCCAGGTGCTGGCCGCGATCGACCCGGCCGCCGTCGACGCCCGCCAGCAAGCCTCCAGCGCCGAGCTCGACAAGGCCCGCCGCGACCTGGACCGGGCCAAGATTCTCTTCGCCAAGGGCTATGTCACCAAGGTCCGCGTCGACGACGCCGAGAGCGCCGTGCGCTCGGCCAGCGCCGCCTATGGCGGCGCGGCCTTCGACCGTCGCTGGGCCCAGCTTGTTTCCCCAGCTTCCGGCGTGGTGCTGGAGCGCAAGGCCCAGGCCGGCGAGGTGGTGCAGGCCGGCCAGGCCGTGGTCACCGTCGCCGACCTGACCAGCCCGCTGGTGCTGCGCGTCCCGCTGGCCGCCCGCGACGTCGCGGGGATCGCGGTCGGCTCGCCCGTGGAGATCACCGTCGACGCCCTACCTGGCCAGATGCTGACGGGCCACGTCACCCGCGTGGGCCAGGCGACCGACGTGCGGACCGGCGCGGTCATCGTCGAGATCGAGGTCGCCGCCTCCTCCAACCAAGAGAGGCCTGACCTGCGCAGCGGCCAGATCGCCAATGCCCGCCTCGCCTCCCGCGCGCCCACCGCCAACGCCGGCTTCGCCCGCATCCCCGCCGAGGCGGTGCTGGAAGCCTCGGGCGGAAGGGCGGCCGTGCTGCGGCTGGAGGGCGGCAAGGCCCGCCGCACGCCCGTGCGGTTCGGCGGCTTCGACGGCGACGACGCCTTGGTGGCCGGCCTGCCGGACGGCGCGCGGGTGATCACCGCCGGCGCCGGCTTCGTCTCGGACGGCGACCGGGTGACGGTTACGGATGCCAAGGCGCTGGGCGGGAAGGCGGGGCGATGATGCGCTCTGCCTTTCTCGCTAAGGCCCCCACATTTCAGCCGTCATTCCCGCCCTTGTGGCGGGAACCCCTCTCTCCGCCGCAGGTGCGGAAGTGTGGCGCGCCAGCGCGCCATGGCGCTTCACCGTCGGCTGAACCAGGGGTTCCCGCCACAAGGGCGGGAATGACGGATGTTGGGGGAGTTCGCGATCGGGGACCTTCGCGATGAAGCCCGATCTCTTCGGCTTCGCGGTCCGCCGCTGGCAGTTCACCCTGGTGGCCTTTGGCCTGCTGGTCATGCTGGGGGTCAACGCCTTCCTCAGCGTGCCGCGCTCCGAGGATCCGCACTTCCCGATCCCCATCGTGGTGATCCGCGCCGTGCTGCCCGGGGCCGAGCCCTCGGAGATGGAGCAGCTGGTCGCCGACCCGATCGAGGATGCGGTCGACGGCCTCGACAATATCGACAAGGTCGAATCGACCAGCCTAGACGGTGCGGCGGTGATCCGGGTCCACTTCACCTGGGATGTCGATCCCGAGCGCAAATACGATCAGGTGGTCCGCGAGGTGAACGCCATCCGGGGTAACCTCCCGGCAGGCCTGACTCGCCTCGAGATCGACCGCGTGCGCACCACCGAGGTGGCCATCGTCCAGGTGGCTCTGACGAGCGAAGTCTTGCCGATGCGCCGGCTGGAAAAGGTGGCCGACCGGCTGCGCGAGCGGCTCGACCGCGTGCCCGGCGTGCGCCAGGCCCGCTACTACGGCGCGCCGCCTTCCGAGGTGCGGGTGTCGCTGGACCTGGCCCGATTGTCGGCCTTGAAACTCCCCGCCATCGCCGTCTCCGACGCCCTGAAGGCCGCTGGAGCCGAGGCGCCGATCGGGGCGGTGCAGGCCGGAGACCGCCGCTTCAACGTCAAGGCCGGCGGCGCCTTCCGATCGCTGGACGCGGTCAAGGACACGCCGGTCCGCTCGCTCGGCGGCCAGGTGGTGCGGGTGCGCGACGTCGCCCAGGTGGCCTGGGCCCAGGCCGAGCCCACCCACCTGACCCGCTTCAACGACCGGCGGGCGGTGTTCATCACCGTCACCCAGAAGGACGGCCAGGACGTCGCCAAGATCACCGCCGGCGTCGACAAGGTGCTGGACGACTATGAGAAGACCCTGCCGGCCGGGGTCAAGCTGGAGCGCGGCTTTGTCCAGGCCAGGAATGTCGAACTCAGGTTGAATAGGTTGTTCCGCGACTTCGGCATCGCCCTGGCCCTGGTGCTGATCACCCTGCTGCCGCTGGGGACGCGGGCCGGGCTGGTGGTGATGGTGTCGATCCCGCTGAGCCTGCTGATCGGCCTGTCGATGCTGCAGGCCTTCGGCTTCACCCTGAACCAGCTGTCGATCGCCGGCTTCGTGCTGGCCCTGGGGCTGCTGGTCGACGACAGCATCGTCATTACCGAGAACATCGCCCGCCGCATCCGCGAGGGCGAGGAGCGCACGGCCGCCGCGATCAATGGCGCCCGGCAGATCGCCCTGGCGGTGGTGGGGTGCACGGCCTGCCTGATGCTGGCCTTCCTGCCGCTGATGGCCCTGCCGGCGGGCTCGGGCGCCTATATCCGCTCGCTGCCGGTGACGGTGCTATGCACGGTGGGCGCGTCCTTCGTGGTGTCGATGACCATCATCCCGTTCCTGGCCAGCCGGGTGCTGGACAAGCATTCCGACCCCGAGGGCAACGCGTTGCTGCGGGCGGTGAACGGGGCCATCCATCGCTTCTACCGACCGGTTCTGCATTTCGGCCTGGCGCGGCCGTGGCTGAGCCTGGCGATCATGCTGGCCCTCTGCCTCACCACCCTGCCGATGCTGAAGATCATCGGCAGCAGCCTGTTTCCGGCCGCCGAGACTCCGCAGTTCATCGTCCGGGTCGAGACCCCCGACGGCAGCCCCCTGGCCCGCACCGACCGCGCCCTTCGGTTCGTCGAGGCGCGTCTGAAGGCCGAGCCGGACATTACCTGGCGTGCCGCCAATCTGGGGCGGGGCAATCCGCAGATCTTCTACAATGTCAGCCAGCGCGAGAGTTCGACGACCTATGGCGAGGTGTTCGCCAGCCTGAAGGCCTGGGAGCCAGGCAAGAGCGAGGCGGTGCTGGACGACCTGCGCCGCGACTTCGCCCGCTTCCCCGGGGCGCGGATCAGCGTGGTGACCTTCGAGAACGGCCCGCCGATCGACGCCCCGATCGCCGTGCGCCTGACCGGCCAGAACCTGGAGGTCCTGAAGGCCCTGGCCGCCCGGGCCGAGGCGGTGCTGAAGGCCGCGCCGGGGACCCGCGACGTCAGCAACCCCGTGCGGCTGGACCGCACCGACCTCGACCTCGGTGTCGACGAGGGCAAGGCCGCCGCCCTGGGCGTGCCGGCCGGAGCCCCCCGCCGGGTGGCGCGCCTGGCGCTGTCGGGCGAGGAGACCGGCCGCTTCCGCGATCCGGACGGCGACGACTATGCGGTCAAGGTGCGGCTGCCGATGGCCGCGACCGACGGGTCGGCCCAAACGGGAGATCGCAACGCCCTGGCCGACCTGTCCAAGATCTATGTGCCCACCGCCGACGGCGAGGCCGCCCCGCTGGGCGCCATCGCCACCCCGACCCTGCGCTCCAGCCCGGCCCGCATCGACCGCTTCGACCGCGAGCGGACGGTGACCGTCTCGTCCTATGTCCAGACCGGCTACCTGACCGCCAAGGTCACCGCCGACATCGTGGCGCGGCTCGATCGCGACCTGCCCATGCCTCCCGGCTACCGCCTGACCCTGGGCGGCCAGGCCGAGGCCCAGTCCAAAAGCTTCGCGGGGCTCGGCGCGGCGGTGATGGTGGCGGTGTTCGGAATCCTGGCGGTGCTGGTCCTGGAGTTCCAGCGGTTCAAGACCGCCCTGGTGGTGGCCGGCATCATCCCGTTCGGCCTGTTCGGGGCGGTGGCGGCTCTGTGGATCACCGGCCATTCGCTGAGCTTCACCGCGACCATCGGCCTGATCGCCCTGATTGGCATCGAGATCAAGAATTCGATCCTGCTGGTCGATTTCACCGAACAGCTGCGGCGCGGCGGCATGGGTCTGCACGACGCCATCGAGAAGGCGGGGGAGGTGCGGTTCCTGCCGGTGCTGCTGACCTCGGTCACGGCGATCGGCGGCTTGCTGCCCTTGGCGATGGAGGGCTCGGGGCTGTACTCGCCACTGGCCATCGCGATCATCGGCGGGCTGATCACGAGCACCGTGCTGTCGCGGGTGGCGACGCCGGTGATGTACTGGCTGACGGCGCGGGGGGAAGAGCGGTCCTAATGCCTCCCGCTGTGGGGGATGTGGCGGTGGGGGAGTGGTCGGCAAGCGACCACAGCCCGAAGCCATCTGCCTAGAACATCGCGCGGAAAAGTGGCCACCGGTTTTCCGCAAAAGCGATGCGAAAACAAAAATCTAGAGCAAGCCGTGCGATTTCTATATCGCGCGGCTTGCTCTAGAAACGCCCCCACCGTAGGGGCCTGCCCGGCTGGATCGACACCAACGAAAGCCTCTTCCGAGAAGAACAGGACAAGGTCCCGCGCCCGTCCTGGCAGATCGTCTGCCGCCCTCACCGGAACCACTTCGCTCGAAAAAAGCTTCAGAGCGCCTTGACGATCCCCTCGACCATCTTCTTGGCGTCGCCGAACAGCATCATGGTGTTGTCGCGGAAGAACAGCTCGTTCTCCACCCCGGCATAGCCCGAGCTCATGCCGCGCTTGATGAACAGCACGGTGCGGGCCTTTTCGACGTCGAGGATCGGCATGCCGTAGATGGCGCTGGTCGGATCGGTCTTGGCGGCCGGGTTGGTGACGTCGTTGGCGCCGATCACGAAGGCCACGTCGGCGGTCGAGAACTCGCTGTTGATGTCCTCCAGCTCGAACACCTCGTCATAGGGGACATTCGCTTCCGCCAGCAGCACGTTCATGTGGCCGGGCATCCGGCCGGCGACGGGGTGGATGGCGTATTTCACCTCGACGCCTTCCTCCTTCAGCTTGTCGCCCATCTCGCGCAGGATGTGCTGGGCCTGGGAGACGGCCATGCCGTAGCCGGGGACGATGATCACCTTGCTGGCGTTCTTCATGATGAAGGCCGCGTCCTCGGCGCTGCCCTGCTTGACGGGCCGGGTCTCGGCCGTCCCGCCAGGCCCCGCCACGGCGTCGGCGGCGCCGAAGCCGCCGAGGATCACCGAGATGAAGGACCGGTTCATGGCCTTGCACATGATGTAGGACAGGATCGCGCCCGACGAGCCGACCAAGGCGCCGGTGATGATCAGGGTGGTGTTTTCCAGGGTGAAGCCCAGGGCCGCCGCCGCCCAGCCCGAATAGCTGTTGAGCATCGACACCACGACCGGCATGTCGGCCCCGCCGATCGGGATGATCAGGGTGACGCCGATGATCAGGGCCAGGGCGAAGATCGCCCAGAACGCCCAGATGGCCGCGCCGCCGCTGATCACCAGCACCACGACCAGGGCGACGATGCCCAGGGCCAGGGCGATGTTCAGCAGGTGGCGACCCGGCAGCATGATCGGCGCGCCGCCCATGTTGCCGTTCAGCTTGAGGAAGGCGATGACCGAGCCGGTGAAGGTGATGGCGCCGATGGCCAGGCCCAGCGACAGCTCGATCAGGCTGTTGAGATGCACATGGCCGTCCGCGCCGACGATGCCGTAGGCCGCCGGGGTGTAGATCGCCGCCACGGCCACCAGACAGGCGGCCATGCCGACCAGGCTGTGGAAGGCCGCCACCAGCTGCGGCATCGAGGTCATGGCCACCTTGCGGGCGATCACCGCCCCGACCGTGCCGCCCACCGCGACGCCGCCGAGGATCAACCCGATGGTCACGGGGTCCAGCGCGCCCTGTTTCCAGAGCGTGGCCAGGGTGGTCAGCACGGCGATGGCCATGCCGATCATGCCGTTGCGGTTGCCCGCCTGGCTGGTCACCGGGCTGGACAGCCCACGCAGGGCCAGGATGAAGAGCACCCCGGACACGATGTAGAGGACGGCGGCGAAATTGGCGTTCATGTCAGGTCTTGGCCCCCAAGAGCGGAGAGAAACGAGCGGCGACGCCGCTGAGATGGTGGAACGTCATGGCTTGGCCGTTCCATCGGGCGGTGAAAACTCGGACTTCTGGCGAGACTTCGCGAAGCGGAATGCGTTAAAGGCCGCTGCAACCGCCAAGGTCGCTGAAACAGCCTTCCAGACGGTCGCGTCGTCCGCTCCACGGGCGTTCCAGGCCTGGAGCAGCGCCATCGCCAAGTATAGCAGGTTCGCGGCCAACTCCCCGGCGATCCGGACGATCGGGCTGCGACCACTGGCCCACAACATGAAGAGAAGCAGCAGGAATCCGCCGCCAAAAGCTGCGCTCATCAAAATGATGGTCAGCAAGGGCGAAGCGCCATCGCTCATGCGGACCTCCCCCCCGCCAGCTCAGGCGCGGCGTTGACGCCGAACCGGGGCGGATGGCCTGAAGGCAGGCCGGAGAGGTCGTAGCGGGGCGGCTCGTAGTGGTTCGCCGCCGTGTAGGGCGCGGCGAAGCGGGGTTGGCCGCCCTCGCCGGTCAGTTCTTCGTCGCGCACGAAGAAGGCGTTGGCGCCCGACAGATTGCAGCCGACCAGGGCGTAGCCCTTGGCGCGGCCCAGGGCTTCCAGGCTGGTCAGGCTGGCGCTGTGGTCATTGCCGCCGTCCCAGGTGCGGTCGGCCCTATATTCGGCGACATAGGCGACGGGCGGCGGATAGGCGGCGTTGTATTCGATAATCACGACGCGGGGCCGCACGGCGGTGATCGCGTCCCAGATCCAGTAGTCGTTGCCGTCGATGTCGATCGACAGCAGGTCGACGGAGGCGGGCTTGGCGGCGGTCCCGCCGGCCCAGGGGCCCAGCAGGGTGTCGATGTTCTCGGACGTGACGAAGGCCTTCTGGGCAGTCAACCGCCCCTGCCCCACGGCCACGGCGTGGTGGCCCTTGGCGGCGGCGACATACCTGTCCGAACCGTCCAGCCACAGACCGCTCCAGCCGGCCATCAGCAGCAGGGCGGTGTTGCACTCGACCCCGGCCTGGACGCCGAACTCGATGAACCGCCGGTCGCCCTCACCGATGCGGTTGAAGATTTCCAGGACGATGCCGTCCTCGTCGTTCTGGCTATAGGTCTTGCGGCCATGGGCGATCAGCCGCCCGGGCTCTTGGGCGCGAGCACTGGCCCGCAGATCGTCCCACCACCGCTCCAGCGCGATGCGGTTGGCGACCTGGGCCTGTTTGACGATGCGCTTGCCGCCGAACATCAGCACCCGCCCCTTGAACACGAGCGGCTCATGGACGGACCTCGCCCAGGGGAGCGTCAGCGGGCAACAGCGCAAAGATCGAAGTCTGGAGGGCCGGGTCGTTGGGACGGCCGTAGGTGGCAGCGAGCATCATCAGCTTACGTCCGGCCGGAAACGGCTGGCCGGTCTCCGCCGAAGCTAGGCCCGCGACATCCACCCGAACCGTCGTAGCCATTGGCCCCAAGGTCAGGGCTTGAGGCCCCGGGGCTTTCAGGTCGATCGCCGTCCGGTCCCTGTAAGCGGTGACCTTGAAGCCCACCATCAACGTTCCGCACTGGCCCCATGTCCATTCCTTGGTTGGGGCGGTCATGGCGTCCGGCGCGCAGATACGCAACGCGACGGATGCCTGGGGGCGGGCTAAAGGCGGATCGACGTAAAAGTAGTCGATAGCGATCCTCCCGGCCGGGATGTCCTCCGGGCGGATCGGGCTGTAGGCCACCTTCGCAGGAGCCCAGCGCCAAGCCTTCGGTTTCAGCTCGTAGGCGGTACGGGCGCGCGAAGCGGAGTCGACCAGCGCTTGCCCATCGAACACTCCGTCATGATCCGCGTCGCGAAAGCAAACACCGACGTCCCCCTTCAAGAAGATGCCGATCGCCCCGTTGGAGCTCGGCGCGCAAAACACGTCGCTCTCGGCGGTCACGGCCTTTGCGAACACAGCGCCTTCCGGGAAGGCGATGGTGCGCCCAGTGGCGTCCGGCAGTTGATAGGCGAACGTCAGACGAACCGCCGCTTCGGATCGGAATGCCTGGCTGAACAGGTCTCCGCCACTGGCAACGGCGGTCGTCGAGGTCGTTGTTGGCGGCTCGACGATGATTGGGAAAAGAAGCAAGGGTCGGCCGCTCGCGGACGGCTCGGCCGCCTCCGCGCCCGAACCCGTTACGAATAGCGCAACCAGCAGCCCGAGGGCTTGAAGGGCGCTGTTTTGGCTCACTTGGCCTTCTCTTTCTTCTTGTACATGGCCAGCATCCGGTTGGTGACCAGGAAGCCGCCGAAGATGTTGACGGCCGCGAAGGCGGCGGCGATGGCGCCGGCTCCCTTGGAGATCCAGGTCGAGGCGGCGACCGTGCCGCCGGCCAGGTCGGCGTCAGCCCCGTGCGCAGCGGCAGCTAGAAGCGCGCCGACGATGATCACCGACGAGATGGCGTTGGTCACGGCCATCAGCGGGGTGTGCAAAGCCGGCGTCACGCTCCAGACCACGTAATAGCCGACGAAGATGGCGAGCACGAAGATCGCCAGGCGGAACACGGTGGGGTCGACGGCTTCCATGGGAGCCTCCCTTTTCGAGCTTGGAGTTAGGCGGTCTTCAACGCGGGATGCACGACTTCGCCGCCTCGGGTGACCAAGGCCGCTTTCAGGATCTCGTCCTCGAAGTCGGGGGCAAAGCTGCCCTCCTTGTTCAGGAACAGGCCCGATAGGGCGAAGAGGTTGCGGGCATAGAGCGCCGAGGCGTCGGTGGCGATGCGGCCGGGCAGGTTGGGAATGCCCAGGATCTTGACGCCGTTCTCGGTGACCGCCGTCTCGCCGAGCTTGGCGCCGACCACATTGCCGCCGGCCTCGATGGCCAGGTCGACGATGATCGAGCCCGGCCGCATCGAGGCCACCTGGGCGGCGCTGACCAGCTTGGGAGCCGGGCGGCCGGGGATCAGGGCGGTGGTGATGACGATGTCCTGCTTGGCGATGTGGGCCGAGACCAGCTCGGCCTGCTTGGCCTGGTACTCGGCGCTCATCTCCTTGGCGTAGCCGCCGGCGGTCTGGGCGTTCTTGAACTCCTCGTCCTCGACCGCCAGGAACTTGGCGCCCAGGCTCTCGACCTGTTCCTTGGTGGCGGGACGCACGTCGGTGGCGGTGACCACCGCGCCCAGGCGGCGGGCCGTGGCGATGGCCTGCAGGCCGGCGACGCCGACCCCCATGATGAACACCTTGGCCGCGGCGATCGTGCCGGCGGCGGTCATCATCATCGGCAGGGCCTTGCCATAGGCTTCCGAGGCCTCGATCACGGCGCGATAACCGGCCAGGTTGGCTTGCGAGGACAACATGTCCATCACCTGGGCCCGGGTAATGCGCGGGATGAATTCCATGGCGAGACTGCTGGCGCCGGCCTTGGCCAGGGCGTTCAGACTGTCCTTGTCGACATGCGGATTGAGCGCCGCAGCGACGATCGCGCCGGTCTTCAGGGCGGCGATCTCTGCGGCCTCGGGCGCGCGCACCTTGAAAAGAACGTCGGCGTCCTTCACCGCCTGCGCCGCTGTAGCGGCCAGGGTCGCCCCGGCCGCCGCGTAGTCGGCGTCGGGATAGGCGGCGGCGGCGCCGGCCCCAGCCTCGACCACCACCGTCCAGCCGGCCGCGGCCAGTTTCTTGACGGTCTCGGGCGTGGCCGCGACCCGGGTTTCACCCCCGCGGGTCTCTTTCGTGACGGCGATGATGGCCACCGGCATACCCCTCCCAAGGACGCTGCTTGCTCACGCGAGCTTGCGCGTCTCTCTAGGGGAGGTTCTTGCCCCATGTCGAGCCTTACGCTCGCGTCAGGGGCAAAAATATACCGATGTCTACCGGTGTCAGTGGGCGGAGGCGGGCTTTTCGCGCAGGGCCAGGAAGCCCAGCACCGCCAGCGCGATTCCCGCGCCGAAGCCGGCCAGCGGGCCGGCGTCGGTGCAGAACCACACGGTGATGGTCAGCAGCAGGGTGGCGATCGCCAGCGAGCCCCACTTGGTGAACTTGCCAAAACCCTCGAAGGTCGCGGCCTGTTCGTGGATGTTCATTTCACCGCGGTTGTAGTCGCCGGCCATGTCTAATTCCTACTTGGAAGAAAAAACGCCCCGCCGCTTACAACGTGCGGCGCGCCGGCTCAAGCCGCCCCGATGTCGCGGTTGGCCCAAGCCTCGTCAGTGAACCGTGTTCGAACAGCCTGGACGGCCTGATCGACCGAAATATCGGCGATCCTGCCCTCCCCACCGTCGAGGCGACTGAGCCAGCGCGAATAGGCCGGCACGGGGCTGGTCCCCATCAGGCCGATGGCCGGACATCCCACCGAGGCGGCGACGTTCAGGGGGCCAGAGTCGTTGCCCAGGAACCCGGCTGACAGGGCGATCAGGGCGGCGGCCTGGTCCAGCGGCAGGTCGCAGGCGAGCAGGTCGCGGGCCAAAACGCCAGGGATGGGCGCGGGCTGGGCGTCGACTGTCTGTTGGACGCGCAGCGCGTCGTTTGGGCCGCCCAGCCAGAACACCGTCGGAAACAGGTCGGCCAGGCCTTGCGACACGGCCGCGAACCGCTCGGCGGGCCAGGTCCGCGCCGGCTCGCTGGCCCCGACGCCGAGCACCAGCCACGGGCCGGGACGTTCGGCGAACCGGGCCTGGACGGCGGCCACGGCCTTGGGGTCGAGCTTGAGGTTTGGCTCGCGGCTCTCGACCTTCAGGCCGTGCAGGGCCTCGAAGGCCGCCAGCTTGTCCAACCGATGGGCCGGGCGCAGGGCCTTGGGCAGGAACGGTCCCTGCAGCCACTGCTCCTGGCTCTTGTGACCAAGGCCAAAGCCGCGCCGCTCCGGCACGCCGGCCAGCCAGGCGGCCTGGGCGGGACGGCCTATCTTCTCCAGGATCCACACGGCGCGCGGCTTGACCTCGCGGCAAATGCGCCAGAAGTCGAGCACCTCGCTGACGCCCTTGAGGGTTCCGGAGAAATGGCGCGCATAGACCACGCTGGCGATCGACGGCTCGACCGCCAACACCTCGGCGGCCCGGCTCGACGGTCGCGCGGCCAGCACCACCTGCCCCTCCGGCGTCTGGGCGGCGATCGCCCGGAAGGTCGGCAAGTGCCACATCAGGTCGCCGATCCCGCGATCGGGGGCGTAGACGAGGACGGGGCCGGCTCGTGACGACTTGTCAGCGCTCATCCTGCCCTAAAACTCCGTCTCCCCGGCCCTTAGGTCGCGCGTAGCGCGCTCCTCAGGGGCCGGAAAGACGGAAGTAGAACGTCAGCGGCTGGCTGGCAAACCCTACCCCCACCCCGCCAGCAGTCCTCGCAGCCCCGCCACGAAGGCCAGGGGCTGATCGACCATCACGTGGTGGTCGGCGTCGGGGATGGCGAGACGCAAAGTGTCGTCGGGCATCTGGCTGAACATGTAGTCCAGCGTCTCGTCGTGCATCAGCGCCGAGCGCTCGCCCCACATCAGGGCCACCGGGCAGGCGATGCGCGGCAGAAGCTCGCCCAGGTCCGGCATCGAGAACCTCTGCCAGATGGCCGGGTCGAACTTCCAGGTCCAGCCGCCCTCGACGGCCTTCAGCGACCCACGCGCGATGAAATCGGCGATATAGGGGTTTTCGCAGCCCTGCGGCGGGGCGAGCCGGAAGCGTGCCAGCGCCTCCTCCAGCGTGGCATAGACCCGGTTGGCGGCGTCGGGCCGCGAGGGCGGGCCGCGCCAGCGTTTTTCCGGGGGCTGGATGCTGCTGTCGACCATGACGATCCCCCGCAGCCGGTCAGCATGCTCTACGCCGCAATAGAGGGTGGGAAAGCCGCCGAACGAATGGCCGACCAGGATCGGCTTGACCCCGCCCGCCTCCAGCCCCGCCGCTGCAACGGCGGCGAAGATCTCGGCGGCGAACAGCTGGGCGGTATAGGCTTCGCGCCAGTCCGAGCCGCCCATGCCCGACCACGAGATCGCCGCGCAGCGCCAGTCCTTCGCGAAGAATGGCGCGATGAAGCTCCACCAGTCGGCATGGGCGCCGTTGCCGTGCAGGAACAGCAGGCCCGGCTTGCCGACCTCGCCCCAGGTCAGCAGCTCGATTTCGGCGCCCTCGACGGGAATGCGCGAGCGCTCGGGGGTCACGGCGATGGCGGCGTCGAACCAGGCCGGCGCCGGCGGCGTCTCACCGTTGAAGGGGCCCAGCAGCGACGAAGGCGTAGGACGGTCGTCTGCCATGTTCAGTCCTCAGCCTTGAAGGCGATCTCGCCCGGTCGCGGCGAGCGGGGCTGCAGAGCCTTGAACACCCCCGTGCCGGTCATCAGCGTCCGCTCGCCCACCCAGATCCGGCCGCGCACGACGAACACCAGCTCCTGCTCGGAGATCAGCTCGCCCCGCCCCTCGACGAAATCGCCCAGTTGGGCGCCCGAGAGAAAGTCGCAGTTGAGCCGCACCGTGACCCAGCTGTAGGACTTCTGCAGCGAGATGATCCGCCCCCAGGCCATGTCGGCGAAGCTCATCAGCATGCCGCCGTGGCAATTGCCCAGGCCGTTGGTGTGGTGCTCCTCGACCCGGAAGCCCAGCGTGGCCTCGCCCGGTCCGGCTCGCTGCTCGTACAGCGGCCCGATCTGCCGGCCAAAGCCGCGCGACCAGTTCAGCTGGCTATAGCCCTCGGGAATGGCGGCCGCCTGGGCGTCTGTGAGATCGTCGGACATGGGGGAAAGTCTAACGGGCGTTTGAACCGTGGCAAGGGCGACGCGTGGGAAGGTGAGTAACGCGGCGAGACGCCCCCTCCGTCACGATGCGTATTCGTTCCGCTTCCTCCCCCGTGCAACGGGGGAGGGGGGTGGCCCACGAACTGGCCCATTCATGGTCGGGCAACCTGGTGAACAACGCCACTTG